>QIJB01000060.1 GCA_003231675.1 Candidatus Campbelliibacteriota bacterium
TCCGGAAATTTCTTTCTCCAGTTCTTCTTTGTTCTTAATGAAAGAAAGAAGTTTTTCCAACATAACCGAAGAAGACAAGAGGCTTTCTTTCATTCTTAACATTTGATTAAGCGATTCAATTTCTCGTTCCGCTTTCTCGATCAGTTTCTGGTCATTTTCCTCTAACCCAAGTTCTTTCGCCCTTTTCATTGCTTCCCCGTGAGTGATTACACCGGCGAGTTTTTTACTCTCCTCTAACTCTTCCAGCGTTCCCGGGTTACCCTTAAAATCATCCTCGTGCACCAGATGTTTTTCCATATTTTCCATATTTTATTTATTCTTCTTAATTTTAATTAAAATCAGACGACCCCAATCCTAACCCCACCTTAACACCCCTCATTTTTTTTTGCAATATGCGCGCAATAATACTGATTTGTTACTTGGGCACACCACACCTAAACGCTAAAACTGTTTGATAAACCTTAAATCTCCCGAATAAAACAAGCGCACATCGTCTATTTTATGCTTAATCATCGCCAGCCGGTCAATCCCCATCCCAAACGCGAATCCCCGCCATTCCCGCGGATCCAGCTTCACATTTTCCAAAACATTCGGGTGAACCATTCCCGCTCCGGCAATCTCCATCCACTTTCCGTTGAATTTCATATCAATCTCAACTCCCGGCTCAACAAAAGGAAAATAACTGGGACGAAGGCGAATTTCCATATCCTCTCCGCCGGAAAAAAAACTTCGGAAAAATTCCTCCATTACCGCTTTCAAGTTCGCAAGCGTGATGTTTTTCCCGACCATCAATCCCTCCAACTGGTAAAACTGGATTTCGTGAGTGGCATCCGTCGCTTCATAGCGAAAAACCCTGCCCGGGGCGATGATTCTGAAAGGCGGTTTGTTGTTTTCCATATAGCGAATCTGCACGGAGCTGGTGTGCGTTCTCATCAGCAAACTTTGAGATTTGCCGGTCGCGGCGGATGTTTTTTTATGTTCCGGCTTCAGCCAAAAAGTATCCCACATATCCCGCGCGGGGTGATTTTTCGGAATGTTCAACGCGTCAAAATTGTAATACTCGTTTTCCAACTCCGGTCCCTCGGCGATTTCAAAACCCATTGATGAAAAAATGTCAGTCGCTTTTTTTTGGGCTTGCGTGAGCGGATGCAAATGCCCCAGCTCAATTTTCTTTCCCGGAGCCGTCACATCCAAAAATTTTTTCTTCCCTTTCTCTTTGTTCATATACCCTTATTATACTCAAAAAAATTAATATAAACAACAAAAAGAGGGGTTGCTAGCCCCTCTTGAACCTTTTCCCCCATCCCCAGTATTGAATCATTCCCTTGTTTTCTGGGGATGCTTCTTTTACAACCTCCACTAAATCCTCCCACCTGGGGAGGACTACGATGGACACCTTAAAAAGGTCTCCATCGTGAGGCTCCATCTTGACGATGGAGCCTCTGGAGATTTCAAGCTCATAAAACTCGGAGGCAAATTTAATTACCTCCCCTTTCTTTAATTCTGCTTCGTACTTTATGACACACCTCCTTTTTTCTACACCAAATTAAAGCAAATTTTAATATATTTGTCAAATCAACCAAAGAGTGTGTGAACAACAACGAGGGTTTTTATGCCCTCTTGAACTTATCTGTTCACCCCTAAAAATCAAGGCAAAATTTTGTAAACCACTTCGCAGGGTTTATTTTGTCGTTCGGTCTCTTTCTCACATCTTTTCTTGAAGAAATTTTTCGCGTTTTTAACGAGATTATTTCCCAAAACACTGAACGCCCTTACTTGCGACACATATTGTTTGATGCCACTCATTTGATTCTCGAGCTGCCGGTCGGTCAAGATAATTTCCGTTTTTTTGATTTTTCCTCCTGATTCTTTCCTGAGATAATCATAAAAATCTCCTTTCCCTTTTTTCATAAACTTCCATATGTAGGGAAAATCTTCATAGACAAAAAAGTCCACATTGGGGTTGGTGTTCTTTCTGGCAACGCTCATAAACGCCTCATGGAGAATTTGATGATCGGGGTGGGTCAAGCCGGGACCAAAAGTCGCCGGTCCGTATATGGATAAATGGGGACTGTTATTATCTTTAATCATCTTCTTGATATCTTGGGTTATTCTTTTCTCCAAATCTGCCCCTCTATCACCTTGCCTGTATTGAGAATCCAAATAGTTATAATTTTTTATATCCGCCCCATATAAGGCGAGTGCTGAGCGGTTTTCTTTTATCCGCGAAGAAACCGCCTGGTTACTGTCCTTAAACCCTGATAATTTATTCCATTCGGTACTCATTGCGGAATCGGGTCGTCCGCTAAAAAAGGTGGCAACCAGTAAATGTTTCTGACCGGACATAAACCCCCCAAGCGACAATACCGCGTCATCAAAATGAGGTGATAAAACGATTACGGAGGATTTGGTCATTGTTTCATCTCTTCGTTTTAAATCTGGGAATAAATTCTCCATTTCTTCACGCCCCCTGAAGCCGTAATATACTTCCCCATTTATGACGATTGCCGGCAAATTATTCTTTATCCCATACATCGCTATAAGGGTTTTGATTGTGGACAAGTCAAGATTGTAATCAAAAGAGTAAATTCTTAACTGAGGATACTCACTTCTCAGATAGGTCAGAGCATATCCCGTCCTTTGACAATCGGAACAGTCTCCTTTGTTGGAATAAAAATATAAAATGAAAACCGGAGGGGAATCGCATTTCTCGCCCACTTTTTTGAGCAGGAGGTAGTCTTTGATTTCCAAGAGAGAATAGTATTTTTTCAATCGTTCCACTTCGGCATTGTCCGAGCCGAGGCTCCCTTCCATAAAAGCGAGTTTGGTGGACAAGGAATTAAGTTCCTGCGAGAGAAAGGAGTTGTCAACATTGTCGCAAGTTGATTCGCTAAGTAAAGAAAATTGCGTTTCCGATGCCAAAATATCCATAGAAATTTTGTCTTCAATGCGATTCAACTCCTTTATTTTTTTACCGCTCAAATAACTGCTCAAGAAAACGGCCGAAAGAAATACGGTGGCGGTTATTATAAAAACGAAGATATATTTTGTCCAGTTTATTTCTTTCATTATCTCCAAGACGCCTTTTTGGCAAGAAGCAAATTATAAATTGACTTCATCAGCCAGAACGGGGCTATCAAACCGTATAAAAATAAGTAGTAGAAAAAATCGCGCGACAATTTGAATTTTCCATCCGCCATTTTTTTGCCCGCTCCGACAAAAACGGCGGTCATAATCAGAACAAAAATACTCAATATCCATATCGCTCCCGTATTCATAAAAAACCAACCGAAATTCAATCCGGAAAGGGCAAAACCGAAATCAAAATTCACGGAGCTGAGCAAAGAAATTTTTTCAATAGTGTAGCTGAACAGCGTTAAAACAATCCTGCCGACAAAAAAGAGCGCCGAAAAAACGGTAACAAAGGCGAGCGGAAAAATTAAAATTCCAAAATTGCCGTATTTTTTCCTTAAAAACATAAATCTGTAATCAACGGCGTTTTTTAAAAAACCGGTCGTCCATCTGACCCTCTGTTTGTAGAGCCCCTTGAGGGTCGCCGGCGCGACAGTATAAACAAAAGCATTGTGCGCGTTTTCAATCCTGTAATGATTGCTTTGCATTCTTAGGGCGTATTCCAAGTCCTCCGTATTGTAAGCATGTTTATATGGTCCGAGTTCATCAAAAACTTTCTTCCTGAAGATTGAAAAAGGACCGGGTGTTACCTGCAGCGCGTCAAGCAGACTGAACACCTTCCTGATAAAAATACCCAGTTTGTATTCCATATTTTGAATCAACTCAACAATATTGTCGCTTTTATGCACCTTGAGCGCCGGCGTAACCGCCATTGTCTCTGGATCTTCAAAATATTTCATTATTCTTTTCAATGCCTTCCAATCAACAAACGAGTCGGCATCCAAACATCCGACAAATTCGCTTTCGGTATGTTCAATCCCCAAATTCACCGCTGTATGCTTGCCACCATTTTCTTTTTGGAAAATCTCTATTTGACTGTCGCCCCCAAATTGCCGAATTTTTTGCCAGGTCATATCGGTGCTGCCGTCATCAACGATAAAAATTTTAAGTTTGTTTCTCGGATAATCCAAATTCAGCAAAGATTCAACGGTCGCCGCGATGGTATTTTCCTCGTTCCAACACGGCACGATAATTGTTACCGAAGGAAAAATATTGATTTCTTTCGCTTCTTTCTGGAATTTCAGCCGTCCGCGGTTTTCCAAAAAAGTAAACAGCAAAAAAACCTCAAAATAGAGGGACACGAACAAAAGCGTGTAAATTACCGCATCCTCAATTCCGCCCATATTGCTTTTAATTGTATCTGAATTGAACGCCTTTTGCAAAATAAAGAGAAATGATGTATAATTTAGAACACTATGCCTGAAAACTACACACTTTATTTTTATATCGCTTTCGGAGCAACCACCCTCTTGTTGACCATCTGGGTATTGTTATTGGAACTCCGCTTGCGAAGAGTTTTCAAGGGGACGAAAGCCGATAATCTTGAGAACATAATGGCGCAAATAACCAAAAACATCGAGAAAATCAATATCTCAGAAGAGGAAACAAAAAAATATCTAGGAACGGTTGAGAAGCGTTTACGGAACAGCCTTCAAGGGGTTGGAGTGGTGCGTTTCAACCCATTTGAGAATTCCGGATCAAACCAGAGTTTCGCTATCGCCCTTCTAAATGAATATGGCAACGGAACGGTTATATCAAGTTTGTATTCAAGAGAAAAGGTAAGCGTTTACGCCAAGCCGATTAAAAACGGGCAATCGGAATATTCCCTTTCAAAGGAAGAAGAAGAAGCGATTGCTATCGCTAAACATACAAATGGAGAAGAATAATCAAAAAATGAATAGCGAACAAGGGCTTGTCGCCCGCCCCCCCGTAGTTGTCGTTATGGGGCATATTGACCATGGGAAATCACAGCTTCTTGATTACATAAGAAAAAGCAGTGTCGTGGAAAAGGAAGCGGGTGGAATCACGCAACACATCGGCGCCTATGAAAGCGAAGTAAAATGCCAGTCCAAGGAACACGGACATGAAACAAGGAAAATAACTTTTCTGGACACCCCCGGACATGAGGCGTTCTCAAAGATGAGGGCGCGAGGAGCAAAAATTGCTGATGTCGCCATTTTGATTATCGCCGCCGATGACGGCGTAAAACCACAAACCATGGAAGCTTACGAGGCGATAAAAAAAGCGGGAATACCTTTTGTTATCGCGATTAACAAAATAGACAAAGAGGGTTCCAACCCGGAGCAAGTAAAGGCGCAATTAGCGGAAAAACAAATTTTTGTTGAAAATTACGGGGGAAACATTCCTATCGCGAACATTTCCGCAAAAACCGGGCAAGGAGTTGATGAATTGTTGGATATGGTTCTTTTACTCGCTGAAATGGAAGAACTCAAAGCCAATCCGAACAAAAACGCTTCCGGAACCGTCATTGAATCCCATTTGGACACCAAGAGAGGAATCTCGGCGACACTCCTCATCCAAAACGGAACAATGAAAAAAGGAAAGTTCGTGCTGTCGGGAAAGACCATCGCCCCGGTCAGAATCTTTGAGGACTTTCAAGGAAAACCGATAGAAGAAGCGGGCTTCTCTTCCCCGGTCAAGATTGTCGGCTTTAACAGCGCCCCGGAAGTGGGAGCAAGTTTTCAAACATTTAATTCAAAAAAGGAAGCTGAGGAGGAGGTGAAAAAAAACACAGAGAACGCTCCTTCAAATAAAGCCACTGAGTCGGCTCCGAAAGATGACTCTAAAGCGAAAATCACGATGCCCGTCATCATAAAAGCGGACACTACAGGGTCAATTGAGGCGGTGGAAAAAGAGATAATGAAACTCGCTGATGAGGATGTCTCCATTACTGTTTTGCGAAAAGGTATCGGAAATATCTCCGAAGAGGACATAAAATTGTCTTATGGAACGAAAAGTCCGATTGCGCTCGGATTCAATGTTGAGATGGATTCTCAAGCAAAGGATCTTGCGGAACAATTCGGCGTAAAAGTGAAAACATCCGACATTATTTATAAAATCAGCGAATGGCTTGAAGAGGAAATAAAAAAACAAAAACTTTTAATTCCGCGCGAAGAAATTTTGGGCAAGGCGGAAATTTTAAAGATTTTTAACAGAACAAAAAATAAACAGGTTATCGGAGGGGCGGTTACCGAAGGTAAAATTATGTCCGGAAAAATCATCAAGATTAAAAGAAAAGATTTTGAAATCGGAGAAGGAAAAGTTGCAGGGCTCCAGAGCGACAAAAAAGAAACACGGGAAGTTGGAAAAGGAGAACAGTTTGGCGCAATGGTGGAATCAAAAATAGAAATCGCGAAGGGAGACACAATTGAAATAATTGAAAAAATCGGATAATATAAAGACAATGGAATTCAGAAAAGAAAGAATGGCTTCACTGGTAAAAGACATCGCATCCTCTTTTTTGAAATCAAAAGGAGAATCCGGAATTTTGATTTCAGCCACGCGAGTCGGAATATCCAGAGACTTTAAAAACGTAACGGTTTTTGTTAGTGTTTTTCCCGAAAACAAAGAAGATGATGTCCTTAATAGTCTGAAGGATAAATGTTGGGAATTGAGAAATTACGCCAAAAAACAACTGAAAATGAAATTTCTTCCGCAATTTAAATTTGAAATAGATAAAGAAGAAAAAGCGAGGCAAAGGATGGAGAAGATTTTAAACGAAGAAGATTAATAGTTAGCGCCCGCGGTCTGGTAGCCAAGTTCCGCCCGAGGCGGACAGGGTTCAGGCAAGGGTCTTCGGGAGATATGGACACAAGTGGTATTTTAAAATCAAGTATGGTCTGGTAGCCAAGTTCCGCCCGAGGCGGACAGGGTCCAGGCAAGGGTCTTCGGGAAATATGGACACAGGTGGTATTTTAAAATCAAGTATGGTCTGGTAGCCAAGTGGTAAGGCAAGGGTCTGCAAAACCCTTATACGGGGGTTCAATTCCCCCCCAGACCTCCAGCCCATCCATGTCAATTAGACATTAAAATCTTGTCAATAATGACCGATTGACTCGGGCCCGGGTGGTGGAATGGTAGACACGAAGGACTTAAAATCCTTTGGCCGCGAGGCCGTGCCGGTTCGAGTCCGGCCCCGGGCACAACCCAATCAGATATTTAAAAATTAAATTTCCCGCCCATAGCTCAGTTGGTAGATCCGCCGGCTGGCGGACTCTTAAGCCGAATGTCCCAGGTTTTATGTTTTATGTTTACGCAATACAAAATAATAATGATAAGATTTATATAGGGCAAAGTTCTGATTTAGAGAAAAGACTAAAGAGACATAATGGTATACTTAAAAATAAAAAAGGATCGTTTACGAACAAAAACAAGGGTGTATGGAAACTAGTATACAGAGAAGAATTTGAGACAAGAAAAGAAGCAGTGGCGAGGGAGAAACAATTGAAAAGTTTCAGGGGTAGAGAGTTTATCAGAAAAATGATTAAATAGACACACACATCCGCCCATAGCTCAGTTGGTAGATCCGCCGGCTGGCGGACTCTTAAGCCGAGTGTCCCATGAAAAGTTTCAGGGGTAGAGAGTTTATCAGAAAAATGATTAAATAGACACACACATCCGCCCATAGCTCAGTTGGTAGAGCAGCGGCCTCTTAAGCCGAATGTCCCAGGTTCGAGTCCTGGTGGGCGGACAAGGAGCGGAGCGAGTTGGACGAACACAGCAAGCAAACTTCTTTGCTTGCGTCAGGACTCGAAAGGCGCAGTCATGTCGCCGCAGGCGACGGACGAGCCGGGGTCGGCAAGTACTTGGGATTTTGGAGCGCGAAGCGCGAACAAAATACCTAGTAACTTGTGACCGAGTCCTGGTGGGCGGACAAAAAGTTTGGGTGGCGAATCAATAAATCTGTTTAAAAGCGGACGCAAGGCACCTTAATCATAAAAATAACAAAAAGACAAAATGCTGGGGTGGTGAAATGGCAGACACGCCGGCTTTAGGAGCCGGTGGGAGCAATCCCATGGAGGTTCAAGTCCTCTCCCCAGCACAAGCGAACGAAGTGGGCGAAGGCTGGAGAAACAAGCAAACTGCTTTGCTTGTGTGAGGACTTGAAAGCCGGAGCCATGTTGAGCGAAGCGAAACGGGCGAGGTGGGGCCAGCGAGCGCGAGTGGAGCGAGCGACTTGTGGCCAAGTCCTCTTCTCCCCAGCACAAGCGAACGAAGTGGGCGGTCGGGAGAGGGCTTGAACCGTAGGCTCCCTGTTTGCCCAAGAATGAAGTGATTGGTTGCAAACAGCAGTGCTTTAGCGCGCCTATTTTTAGGGAGCAAAGCGAGCTTAAAAATAGAGCGTTTCGGAATCCCGCCAAAAGTGGGATGAGAGGCAAGTCCTCTCATCCCACTTTTAAAGACCGCCACACGAAAGTTTCGGACTGCCAAAAATTATCATACAAATTATAACCTCCCCAAAAATTATCTTCTAAAGATTGATAACGAGAACATGAAATGATACGATGAGATAGATGAAAAAAATATGCGCCGTTGGGCATATCGCCTTGGACTTTATTATCACCGTCCAAGATTTCGCCAAACAAGATGGAACTCCGGAATACGCCGATTCTTTTCATAAAGAATATGGGGGCTTTGCGGCAAATATAGGGGTTATATCAAATAAACTCGGTTTGCGAGCCGGCATCGCCGGCGGACTGGGTTCTGATTTATACGGAAAGATATATTTGCGATACCTGAAAGAACAAGGTGTGGACATATCAAATATTAAAGTGGTGGATGATTCAACAGCCAAAGCCATTCTCATTTTCAACGAACACGACAAAAAAGAGCGCGCTTATTTTTACGAGGGCGCCGGAGCCGTCGTGCCCGACTTAAACCGAAAATGGCTGAAAGAATACGATATTCTTCACTTGTGCGCAAAAGATTCATACACCAATTTGTCTTTCTCAAAAGATTTTAAGGGAACGGTGTCTTTTGACCCGGGGGCGGCTTTGGCGAACACAGATAAAACCGAACTAAGGGATATCATCAAAAGAACCGATATTTTATTCGCGAGAAAAAGAGAGCTTAAAAAAATTTTCAAGATACTCGCCTTGGGCGAAGATTTGAAAAAACTTCATAAATTGGGTCCGAAGATAATTATAATCACTATGGGCAAGAAAGGAGCCGAAATTCATGAGGCAAATAAGAGTTTTCGCATACCGGCGTTGGCGATAAAAAAAGTATATGTTTCGGGAGCCGGTGACGGTTTCAGAGCCGGATTTTTGGCGGCATTTTCCAAAGGATATGAAGTTGAGGAGGCCGGAAAAATCGGCAGCGTTGTCGCTTCTTTCGTCTTGCTGGAACAAGGCGCGCAAACTTCAATCCCCACATGGGATGAAGTGCTGGACAAATACGAAGAACTGAAAAAGAAAAACCTTATTTAATAACATCCGCGCTTGCCGACCCTATGATTGAAAAACCGAACAAAAAGAGAAATGTCCTGAACATTTCGCTTAAATTCTCCACATAGATGAACATTAACAAAATGGTTGATAGAAAAGATATGGATAAGAGTGAGATAAATCTTACGGGGATTCCAAAAACTTTTTCTCTTTTTATCTCTCTGTATTTACTGTAATAAAGTATCATCACGGCAAGAAAGACGGTCAACAAAACATGGATGTAGAGTTTTATCATCGGTATGCGCAGTGGTATCTCCAGAATTTCCTTAAAATGAGTAATGGGAACCAAAACCATCCATGATCCGATTAGTTGCTGAATAATATCATGGAATTGGAAACCGCGAGGCAGTGTCGGTTTTAATTTTTGCAGAATAGTTTTGTCTTTCTTGATGACTTCAAGGGTTTTTTCCGCCTTTATCAGCCGGTTTTCCAAATAATCAAGATCTTTTTCAAATTTAGTCTCCATGTGAATTATCTTATCAGTTTTACGAGAAAAGAAAAGACGACCCAAATTGAAAATATGCCAAAAACGCAAAAAGGCGCTGCAAATCTCCAACGAGGGTGCCTGCATATTTCTCTCTTTTAAAAAATAATATTTTTGCTATAATACTATTACTGCGGTCATAGTTTAGTGGCAAAATACGTCCTTGCCAAGGATGAGATGGGGGTTCGATTCCCCCTGACCGCACAAAAAATAAGGAGATAAAAGCATCGCTTTTAGCGACTATATTTTTCCGGTAAGGGGAAATCGAAAGGCGGACTGAGCCTGCCTGCCGCAGGTAGGCGAAGCGAGGGAGCCAGGCGTAGATTTTGTTATGAAGGATGAATTACAAAATCAAGTGCAAAGCTATGTGAGCCATATAAAACCAAGGAGCGAAGCGAGTATGGTTTTAATGGACTCCTGACCGATTCTCCCTGACCGCACAAAAATAAGGAGATAAAAGCGTTTATATTTTACAAGATTATCAGATTCTAAGATTATATTGTGCGTTATAAACATATTTCACAAAAACCGTACTGTTGCGTTCCCGCGTCAATCTCAATGATTCTTCGCCGAAGAGGAATTAAACCTCCCTCTCAAGAAAAAATTGCTTACGAACTTGGCGTGATATTGCCATCCGATCAAAAACATCTCCTCCCAATGTCCTACAGCGGGAAAAAGCCCAAAGCGGGTTTTGGGACAAGAATTAATCTTAAAAAATACTCTCTGACTTCTTTTTTTAAGAAACATAAATATCCCTTAAAAGAACATTACGTCCCGGCCGTAAAACTAAAAACAGAAAGGTTGTTCTCTGGCTTTATAAGAAAAAACATAAATGAAAAAAATGACCAGCTTATTTGTTTCAATCAATATCTGAGAGAAGATAAAAAATCGTGGGGTCATTGTTCTGTAATAACAAAGATTGGGGAAAAAACCGTTACAATATGCAACCCGGATCCAAAACAGAAAAAACCTCAGCGAGTTTCCATGGCAAAACTTTATCATGCCACAAAAAATCATTACGAGGGAGGGATTTGGGTCATTAGCGATAAATAGAGAGACAAAAAACAAACTCCGCCTCAATATGGACGGCGTTTTTATCCTTCCCTCTCCAAAACCAAATCCACCGAAATCCACCGTCCCCACCGAAACCCGGTTTCGGTGGATTTTTTAAATAAAAAAACCGGCAAGGCGCGATTGTTCGCGCGATGCCGGCAAGTTTAACCGCTTCCGGTTTGTTTTTTATTCAGTTCAGTCCAAGTCCAGCGATCTAATCCCGAACTCCTTTCCCAACTTCTTCAGCAATTCATCATTACTGAAGTCCTTTTCGGTGTCAGTGTCGCTCCCCGGAAAGGATAATTCAGTCATGAATATCCTCTTTCCCGGGGTAAAGGAGAAACGCAAGTAGTTTGGACCAAAGTCCACTTTTTTGCCCTTGTTCTCCTCAAACTCGGTACCGGACTGGTATGTACCGAGCTGGACAGCAACTCGCTGCCCTATTCCGGGATCGCAAGTCGTGAGTGCCACTTCCGTGTGGAAGTTCGCGTGGATCACGATCTTTTGATGATGGCTCTCAAGAAGCGCTTGGCTCCTGAGAGTAACAGTGAGCGCCCTCCCCATATATAAATGATGGATGAGAAAATCAATCCCCGAATCCAGTATATGGGTTTTATTCTTCAAGTAAAGGGTTTTTTCTTTGATTACTTTCCCTAATCTAGGCAAGGGATATCCTCCGGCCAGGAGGATGTCTTCTATTCCGTTCCTGAGAAATTCGGATAACTCAGTGCTGAATTTCTCAAGAGGAACAACCCCCAACCTGGCAACCCAGTCATCGTGGTTGCCTTTTATGTAAAGGAAGAGGATTGTGGCTCTTCTCACGAGGGATTCAACTTCCTCCCTTGTTAGCGCCTTCCTTTTCTTTTTTGAGGAGTATTGTTTGGTGAG
>QIJB01000010.1 GCA_003231675.1 Candidatus Campbelliibacteriota bacterium
GATTCCCAGCGGTTCAAGCCCTTGGCAGATTCTTCCTCGGATAATGTCCGATCTTTCTCCGATTGTGGCCGTAAAGACAAGCAGGTCCAATCCTCCCAAAGCGGCCATATAGGCTCCGATGTATTTTTTGATGCGATAAACAAAAACATTGAGTGCGAGAGCGGCTTTTGGGTCCTTTTCTTCAATTGCCAGAAGTTCGCGGACATCGGATGTTTTTCCGCTCACGCCCAACAACCCGCTTTTTTTATTCAAATATTCGTCAAGTTCATCAAGAGAGAATTTGAGTTTTTTCGCGAGATATATCAATGCCCCCGCGCCGATATCTCCCGGTCTTGTGCCCATCCACAGGCCGGCAAGAGGGGTAAATCCCATGGAAGTGTCAATACTTTTCCCGTTTTTTACGGCAGTGGCGCTTGACCCGCTTCCAAGGTGGCAGACAATAATGCGCGGAGGAAGTTTGCCGAGCATTTTTTTCGCTTTTCGCAACACCGACTCAACGGAAATGCCGTGATATCCGAACCGGCGAATTTCAAATTTTCTGGCAATTGTCAACGGAACTCCATAGGTGCTCGCTTTTTCGGGAATTGTTGAATGGAAAGCGCTGTCGGAAACTCCCAATTTTTTGGTTTTCGGAAACAATTTCACCGCTTTTTTTATTTCCAAAAGAGTCGGTCCGATGTGAAGGGGAGCGGCCTCTCTCATTTCTTCAAGTTTTTTAATGTATTGGGAATTGATGGCGCGGATTTTATTGAAAAAGCTTCCGGGAGCCACGATGCGGAAGCCGATGGCACCAATGTCTTTCTTACCGGTAATCAGTTTTTTTTCAAGCAGAAAATTCCAAACAATGGACATGCTCTTATTATAATCCTTGGCACTGAGTTTTTTTCTTATCTTCCATTTCGGGGCGCTGAAAGTAACAATAAAGCCGTTTGATAAAACATCCCTCTCAAAATGGGCGGTCAAAAGCTCTTTGTTATTTTCATAAAGCGCGTATTTCCTTGAAGCGCTCCCCGGATTCACAATTAGATATTTTTTCATTTAATAAATGTTGGTTGATTTTTATCTGGACCATTTCCAGTTTTCTATTTCGTCCGGGTCCACCCCGTATTTTCTGATGTATTCTCCATGTTCTTTTATTTTTTCTTCATATTTGGCGATTATCTTTCCGGCCTCTTCTTTCGTAACGGTTTTCCTTTCGCTTAATATAAACATGGCTTCAATAATAAGATGATAGCGGCTGGTTTTGTTTCTTATCTGCATATCAAAAGGGGTTGTGGTTGACCCGCTTTCAATATATCCTCGGACTGAAAATCTCCCCGGGTTTTTTCTGTCAAAAAGTATTTCTTTGATTACATCCGGATAGCCGTGAAAATTGAAAATAACCGGTTTGTCAGAAGTGAAGTAATGACTAAAATCATGGGCGAGAACTCGGCATCCTGAATTTCCTATGCCCAGAGCCGTAAGTTCCATAATGTTCACGAATCTCATTTTCAAGCTCGGCATATCTTTTTTAAGGAGGTCAATCGCGGCAAGCGATTCTTTGGTCAGATAATCTCCGACACCCGCGAAAACAATATCCGGATTGGGGTCGCTGGCAAAATCCCAAATCATAATCCCTTCGTTTAATTCCTTCTCAGCCATTTTTGGGGTCAGCCAACGCGGTTCAAGCGTTTTTCCCGCCACGATGATATTTATTTTATTTTTTGAGGCGAGACTTTTTCTCATAACCGCCAAGGAGCTGTTTCCGTCCGGAGGGAAATAGACCCTGATGAAGCAACCGTCTTTTTGAAGCATATCGCTGATGAAACCGGGATTTTGATGAGAAAAACCGTTATGCTCTTGACGCCACCCGGAAGAAGTGAGGATGTAATTCATTGAAGGAATGTCTCCGCGCCATGGCGTTTTAATGGCGACTTTCAAAAATTTTGAGTATTGGTCAACCATACTGCTCACGATTTGAATGAATGCCTCGTAGGATGCGAAAACGGCGTGGCGTCCGGTCAGGACATAACCTTGCATCAGCCCTTGGAGTGAGTGTTCGCTGAGCATTTCCATCACTCTTCCGTCAGGGGACATATCTTTGTCCCACGGTCTTGGCGGCCAAACAAACGCGCGACTCGTGGTCTGAAAAATGGCATCAAGTTTGTTTGAGTATGTTTCGTCAGGAGACATAAAGCGGAAATTTTTGTTTTTCTTGTTCAGTTTGAAAACTTCGTTCAAAAACAATCCCGTTCGACGCATACTGCTTGACCCGATGGTCCCCGGTTTTTTGGCGCTTTCGCTGAATTTCGCGGCACTCGGCAGAATAAGGTCTTTTGAGTTTCTGGAGGCAAAGGCGTGTTTATTGTCTCCCATACGCAAGTTTTTTGGCGGAATGATTGATTTTATTTCCTTGATAAAGCCTTTCTTTTTGTCAAAAAGCTCTTCAAATCGGTATGAGCGAAGCCATTTTTCAACCGCCAACAATTCCACCTTATCATGTTTGGCTTCTTTGGCGACCACTTGGTGCGCCAGATAATTCCCTTCAATTTTTTCTCCGTGAAGCCGTTTTATCCCCGTCCACCCTTTGGGTGTTCTTAAAATAATCATTGGAAAGCGGGGGGATTCGCCTTTGCGACGAGAAACTGTTTTTTTTCTCGCCTCTTTCTGGATGGCGCGGATTTTTTGATGACATTTTTCAAAAACATCAATGGCTTTTTTGTATACTTTGGAATCATTTCCCTCAAGAAAAATGGGTTCGTATCCGTATCCGTAAAAAAGGGAACGTAGGTTTTTATCACTCATTCGTCCGAAAATCGTAGGCGCCGATATTTTATATCCGTTCAAATGGAGAATCGGCAAAACCGCTCCGTTAATCGCCGGGTCAACAAATTTGTTCAAATGCCAAGCGGTCGCGGCCGGTCCGGTCTCCGCCTCGCCGTCTCCGACGAGACAGGCGACAATAAGGTCCGGATTGTCCAAGACGGCTCCATAGGCGGTAGAAAGAGCATACCCGAGTTCACCTCCTTCCAAAATCGCTCCCGGCGTTCCGGGATTGCTATGGCTTGGAAATCCGTACGGCCAACTGAAGCTTTTGGCGATATATCCGATACCCTTTTCATCTTGCGTGGCATCTTTGTAATATTTTCCGAGTGTCCCCTCAATAAAAAGATTCGCCTGCAGACCGGGGTATCCGTGTCCGGGACCCATAACATACATCATTGAGAGTTTGTGTTTGGTAATAAGATGATTGAGATTGGCGTAAACGAAATTGCTTCCCGGGCAGGTTCCCCAATGTCCGAGCAGTCTCGGCTTAATGTCATCAAAAGAAAGCTTCCTTTCCAACATAAAATTGTCTCCCAAAAAAATTTGAGACGCCGTCAAATAATTCGCCGCTCGGACATATTTTTCAATGGCATCAACGGGATTCACGGGACCTTTGTTGCGGGACTTTGGAGTTTTTGTTTTTTTATTCATAATACTTTAATTATACAGCAAAAAAGCGATTTTAAAAACAGCCACTCTTGGCTGTTTTTAACGAGATATCTCAAGCATCAATGACGGTTGAGCGGGGGATGGAATTTGAAGGCTATAAAATTATGGTCACTTTGTCATCTTTAACGTAACATTCCCCGCCCGTGACATGAGTGACATTCTCTTTGCCACCCTCTTTTTCCTTGCTTTTATCAAGTTGCCGCACAATGACATCCCCTTCTTTTAAAAGAACGAAGGCTTCCGCGTGTTCTGGCAATATTTGCATTTGTCCCAAAAACGCCGGCAACGTTACACTCACCACTTTTTCGTAAAGTGTTGTTTTATCTGGAGAAGTTATTGAGCAAGTAATCATTTTGTTTTTTGAGCTTCATCAATGGATCCTATCATATAAAGATTCTCAAGATCCACATCGTCAAAATCGCCGTTCAATATTTTTTCACAGCCTTCCAGCGTTTTTTCAATGGGGACATAAACGCCCTTTTTATCATTAAAGGATTCGGTGACGAAAAGCGGCTGAGTCAAAAATCTCTGCAGTCTTTCCGCTCGTTTGGCGGTGGTTCTGTCCGTTCGCGACAGTTCGTCAATTCCGAGAATGGCGATAATGTGAAAAAGTTCCCGATATTTTTGAAAGACCGCCCTGACATCCGATGCCGTTTTAAAATGGCGTTCACCGACAATATCTTTATCAAGTCCGGAAGAATTGGAACGAAGAACATCAACCGCCGGATAAATTCCTTTCGCCGCCACATCTCTGGAAAGCACAAGCGAGGCGTCAATATGGGAGAAAATGGCGACCACTGCCGGGTCGGTGAGGTCGTCGGCGGGAACATAAACCGCTTGCAGAGAAGTGATGGAATTAGTCTTATCCGCTTTTATTCGCTCCTGCAACAGAGCCATATCATGGTCCAAAGTCGCTTGATACCCCAATTCAGACGGAGCTTTTCCCAATATCGCTCCGATTTCCATCCCCGCCATGGCATAGCGGAAAATGTTGTCAATAAACAAAAAGACATTTTTATCCATTTCATCACGGAGAAACTCAGCGGCGGTGACTGCGGAGAGTCCTATTCGCGTTCTCACGCCGGGAGATTTATCCATTTCCCCGAAATAAAGCGCCGTGTTTTTCAGCACATCCAGATTTTTAAGAGTGAGATAAAGATCATTGCCTTCGCGAATTCTTTCTCCGATGCCGGCGAAAACCGAGCACCCCTTCCTTCTGAGAGCGATATTATGAATAAGTTCGGTAACAAGAACAGTTTTTCCAACTCCCGCCCCCCCAAAAAGACCTATCTTGTCTCCCGTGCGGAAAGGGCTCAACAAATCAATGACTTTTATTCCAGTTTCAAGAAGTTCTCCTTCGCGAATAATAGTATCCGTTTGGTAGTTTTCATCCTTGTAAAGAGGGAACGGTTTTCCGTCTTTGAAAGGGAGCTTGTCTATCGGGTGACCGAACAAATCAAACATTCTCCCTAAAATATTTTTATTGATTAAGGTTGATATTTTTTCTCTTATGACAACGACGCCTTCTCCTCTTTCCACTCCTTCGGAAGACGAGAGGGCGATTGTTCGGGCGGTTTTAAAATCCTTTCTCTCAACCACCTCAAAAAGAGTTTTCTTTTTATCACTTTCAAGAAGACTGTGGATGGGGGGGATTTCCTTTTCAAACATAATCTCCGCAACTCCTCCCTTTATCGCTATGATTGTTCCTTTGTTTTTTTTCATATTGTTTTATGCGCGGCAAAACTTTCCAGTTGTCTTTGAGTTACGCTTCGACGCCTTTCCTTCGCGTAATCAAGCTTTAATTTTTTAATAATATCGTCCGTCTTTGTGGCGGCATGTTCTGTTGCCACCGTCCTTGCGGACAGCTCGGACAATTTTGTCTCCATCATTATTTTGTGAAAAAACACTCCGATATATTTTTGCAAAAGTTCGTCAAAGACCTCTTGTTTTGACGGTTCAAAAATGGGAAATCCTTCGCTATTTTCTTTCTGAATCTCGTTCCCCCCTTCGCTTTTTTCTCCGGGATTCGTCATTTTCATTGAGGAGAACGCAAAAGGAAGAAAGAGAATAAAGATTGGATCTTGTTCGGACAGGGAAACAAATTTGGGGTAGAGAATTTCCACTCGCGAAAGTCCTCCTTCTTTAAACTCGTTAAAGATATAATCGGTAACACTTCTTATTTCGTCTTCATTCGGAATATCCGAAAAATCAGAGAACATTTTCGCGATGGGAATATTTTCCTCCTTCAGATAATCCCCCGCTTTTGATCCCACGGTGACAACGGATTGGTATTCTTTGACGCTTTTTAGAAGGGTGTTGATGGTTTTGTGCCACAGTCCGCCAACCAGCCCTTTATCTCCCGTGAGAATGATAATCATCTTCTTTCCCTCTTTTCTTTTTTCCAAAAGGGGATTTTCCCTTGTTTGATAGAATTTTGACAAGCGAGAGAGCGCTCTTTCCGTCTCGGAGGTGTAGATGTCAAGGGTGGCCACTTTTTTCCTTAAAAAATGGACGGCTGAAGCGGCTATTTTTTCCACCGTCTTTACGGTTTCCGAAACATCTTTTAGCCCCTCTGTTTGGTTTTTGTATATTACGTAAGATTTCATTGCTCTTTATTTTTGGCCAACAAAAATTCTTGTTTGAAGTCATTCACGATTTTTTTAATATCAGTCTTTATTTTTTCGTCAAAGACTCCGCTTTTTATTTTCTCCAGCATATCGGAATAACTGCTCCTCAACAATTCCAAAAGGAGTCGCTCAAAATCTTTCCATCTATCCTTGTCGACATCGTCAAAAAGTCCTTGTTCAACCGTGTAAAATAAAACCGATTGCTCCGGCCATGTGATATTTGTATGCTTTTCCTGTTTGAGAAGCTCCAACATCAAGTCTCCCCGATGAATTTTTTTCTGTGCTTCAACACTGGCGACCGTTTCCAGTTGGGATAATTTTTGAAGTTCTTTGTGTTGAGAGAGAGCCAATCTGATTCCTCCCACCACTTCCCTAAGAATCTTCGGCTGGGCTTGCGACCCGACGCGGGAAACGGAGAGTCCTATATTGACTGCCGGCAGAAATCCTTTCTGAAAAAGTCCGTTTTCCAGATAAATTTGTCCGTCCGTGATTGAAATGATATTGGTCGGAATAAAAGAAGTGATGTCGCCTTCTTGCGTTTCAATAATCGGCAAGGCGCTTAGAGATCCTCCTCCTTTTTCATCCGACAGCTTCGCCGCTCTCTCCAAAAGTCCGGCGTGCAACGAGAAAATGTCGCCAGGGTACGCTTCCCGCCCGGGAGCCCGCTCAAGGAGAAGAGAGATATCCCGATAAACCTTGGCATGTTTTGACAAGTCGTCGTAAACAATAAGCGCGTCTTCTCCTTTGTCGCGAAAATAATCGCCGATGGAACAACCGACAAACGGGGCGAGATATTGTTCGGCAAATGATGATTCGGAAGTAGCGGCAACGATTGTCGTATACAAAAACGCATTTTGCTTTTTAAAAAGAGAAACAAGATTGCGAAGCTTTTGCTCTTTTTGCCCGCAAAGCACATATATGCAATGTATGGTCGGTTTTGCGTTTTTTTGGTTCAAGACCGTGTCTATGGCAATCGTGCTTTTGCCAAGTTTTCTGTCGCCGATGATGAGTTCTCGCTGACCCCTTCCCAATGGAAGATTCGTATCAATGATTTTTATTCCCGTGGAAAGGGGAGTGGCGACCGGAGCTCGGTCAATGATCTGCGGGGCTTGCAGAAAAACGGGGCTTTCTTTCCCTCTGATACTCCCCATTCCGTCCTTGGGTCTGCTTAATCCATCAACGACTCTTCCTGTAAAACTTTCCGAGATTGGTATTGAAAACGGCTGAAAACTTCGGAAAACGGGATTTTCCAGGTTAAAACTTTCGTCAAAAAACAGAGCTTCAACAAAATTGTCGTCAAAACCGATGACGATGGCCGCGGGCGCCCCTTTTTCATCCGTGAGCGTCTCATGTAAAAAAACATGAGGCAGTCCTTGAATCTTGGCGACCCCCGAAAAGAAGGAAGCAATATGCCCTATTTCTTTGTGCCTTTTTGTATCTTTTGAATTGTAATTTCTTTTTTTCATTTTTATGACGCTGAGATTGATTCAGTTTTATTCTGATGAAGTCCCAAATCGGCGGCGTCTTTGATTATGTTCAATAAATTGCTTTCAATGATTGTTCCGGCAATTTCAAAGCGAAATCCGTTAATAAGGTTTTTATTCGGCTTTTTAGATATCTTTATCGCGGCGCCTATTTTTTTAATGATTATTTCTTCCAATTCTTTCTCCTGTTCTTCAGTCAGAGGGTGAGCGTATTCAATCACAACCGAGCCTATTTGAGCGGCAAACATATTTTCCAATTTTCTCCTTAAATCGCTTTCCCCGCCTTTTTCCTCTTTTTCCGCTTTTTTGAGTTTTTTCACAATCTCCGCCAATCTCGGCTCCCGCAGTTTTTTAATCGTCAATTTTTCAATTTGCTCCAGAAGGTCATTCCAAAAAACATTCTGGAATTCCTTTTGTAGGGAAGATGAGAAAACATCACTGAAAGTTTCTTTGAACGAACCGACGATTTTCTCCCGTATTTCTTTGGAAACTTTCTCTTCAATGTCCGGTTTCAGCGATTCAAGTTTGCTTTTTGCTTGTTTGATTATCGCCAAGGCCTCTTCGTCGGCCTTTTGACGCGCTCCCTTTTCTATTTTTTGAGCTATATGCTCAGCTTCAATTATAATCTCCCGCGCCCTCTTTTTCAGTTGAGCCATCTCTTTTTCTTTTTTCTCCGTAAAAGATTTTTCCTCAATTTCAAGCTCCCCCGTCTTTTTTCTGGCCTCTTCCAATTCAACCTCATCTTCTTCAATCATTTTAATTACGGGCTTGTAGATAAATCTGGACAAGAGCCATAAAAGCAACCCGAAATTTATCATTTGAGCGATTAAGAGCTGCGGGTCTATACCAAGTTTCCCTAAAAAATCCATATTTTAAAATCCTCCGAGACCGGAAGTGTATACGCTTAAAAATTTCGGTATGACAAATATCATCCCTATAAGCGGAAGAATGAATACGACCAGAGAAATGATAAGCGTCCACATAAAATATTTACGCGTTTTCTCCACTGATTTGTAAATTTTTTTCAGCAACTCGTCTTGCGAGTCAAGTCGCTTTTTGGTTTCCTCTTCCATAGATTCTTGTGTTTGTGTTCTTAGCTGACAAATTTTAAGATGAGAGCGACTATCAAAGCGTAAATGGCGACGGCCTCCGCGAAGGCGATGGCGATAATCATGGCAATTTGAATTTTTTCCGAATTTTCAGGATTACGCGCCATACCTATCATTGCCGCCGCGCCAATCATACCGATTGCCAATCCCGGTCCGATGGTGCCGACCGCCATGGCGAATGCTACTGATGGGTCTTGAATTTGAATCATAATTTTAAGTTACTTAATGTATTTATTTAATGTCTTTCGACCACGCGCCCGTATTTCCGCGCGCCTTCCGCCACTACTGCCTGTATTTCCAATCCAGTATCGCCAGCGCGGCCGCGAAAAACGCGGCCGGATAGCTTGCCCAAACGGGAAACTGAAAACTGGAAATCAGAATCGGCAGACCGTATATCGCTCTCAAAAAGTGAAGCGCCGCTACGAGAGCGAATATCAGCGAAGAAATTGTCATCATTGCGGTTTTCATTTTAATTACGAATTTTAGACTGCTAATTTTATTCCCTCACCTCTCCTATTTGAGGCACTTTCTCAATAAAGGGCAAAGACCTATTGAGAGGTTTAAAAGCGCGAACAAAATAATGGAGCTGAGCCAAAGGCTTCCTCGCACGCCGAGCAAATACTGCGTGTAATACAAGAAAGCGTAAAAAGAGACTTCAGCAATTATCCCGTAAACCCACTCTTTCGCCTTTCCTTCGGATGGTTTGCGTTCCTCTGTTATTTCTGTGTTGTTTTCCATATTTTTATGAACTTAATTTAATTTCCGACCTTTGTTCTTAAATTGACAATGTATTGCGAATTTTTTCTTTATTTTTTCCGGATAACCTCAAGTGGTATTCTTCATCGTGCTTGTCTTTATAAACGACAATGTCAGTATGGCAAAAATAAAAGCTTGAATAACTCCCACAAACACTTCCAGTATCATAAAGGGCAAAGGAATTATGTAAGGAATCAAGAAGGCGACAACCAAGAGCAAGACCTCTCCGGCAAAAACATTCCCGAACAACCTGAAGGAAAATGAAAGAATCTTGACGCTTTCGGAAATTATTTCAAAAAACCCCAAGATGAAATTAATGGGGTTTGTAAAATTAAGAAACCTCCCTATGTATTTTTTCAGCCCCAACACCCTTATGGAAAAAAATTGGATTGAAATCACCGAGAATAACGCCAACGCCACCGTCGTCGTCAAATCGCTGTTCGGCGAGCGAAGAATGGATAATTTTCCCAAGGGCGTGTTTACGAAGAACGATCCCAGAAACCCGGGGATTAACGCCAAAAGATTCGCGCTCACGATAAAGAGAAAAAAAGTGGCGATAAGCGGAAGAATTTTTTTGGACAGTTTTCTATCCTGGGTTACCTCATCGGTAAGTTTTAATAATTCAAAAACAATGACTCTCACTCCGTTGATGATGACACTTTTGCGGTCTGTTTTTTTGAAATAAAAAATCACTCCCAAGATAACCAGAATAATCATAACCAAAACGGAGGTAAAAAAAGTGTTAGTTATGGATATCCCCAAAACGGAAAAAATATATTCAGGATATAAACCTATTTTAATCATTTTTTTTATCGCTGTTTTTGATTAACGGAATAAATAAATGATATATTTCATAAACCGTGATAATAATTCCGGTAAGGATTCCGACAATCAGAAGCAGTGGCTCAGTTTTGAAAAATTTATCCGCCCAAACTCCCAAAAACAGAAACCCTCCGATAGGGATGGCAATAAGAAAACCCAATTGCCAAGCGAGAGAAAGAGCGTAGAATGTTTTAAAATTGTCTTTTTTATCCACTACTCTTATTTTACACCCTGTAGGAGCATTTTACAAAAAATTGATTGAGTCCACCCGTTTCTGCACTCCTCTGGTAATTTAGATGTATAATACTCCGACCTTAGCAAAACATCAAACGGCGTCATTTTGTTC
>QIJB01000084.1 GCA_003231675.1 Candidatus Campbelliibacteriota bacterium
AAGAGACCTTCTGGCGACCAGCTTCATTCAGCCGGACTTGGAACGTTTGGCTGTCGGTCCAACCGTCCTGGAAACTCATCCAGAGTTGAAAGCGCGCGCGCCGGTGTTGAAAGAAAAAGCTTCCCAGCGTAAGCTTTACGAAAGAAGCTCCGTTAAGCAATCAGAAGAAAAAAGCGCTCCTTCCGAACAAATATCTAAAACGGCGGGGCGCGCGTCGAAAAAAGGGAACGCGCGCAATAACAAGATTCCGAATTCCGAGCAGTTTTCCGTTGCCAAGCCGGAAAATGCCCCCGCTCCCGTTTTCAGTGCGCCTTCCTCTTTTGTCGCTATGGCAATCGGTTCTCACAAGAAAAAGGAAGTGATTGAGAAGAAAAAATTGAAGGAAGAAAAACCGCTGGAGAAGAAAGATGAAACACCTCCGGAAGCCCCAGTTATCCTTTCGCCTGCGGGCTTTTCCCGGATATTTACTTCTTCGGACATTGTTTTTTCCGGAACCGCCGAGGCTTCCTCAACGCTTTCGGCGAATTTTGAGGGCGTTACCTTTGCCACGACCACCGCTGATTCAAATGGCGCGTGGACATTTCCCCTCTCCTTTGAAGAGGGAACGACCACAATCAGCTTTTTCTCTTCTGATTCTGCCGGCAATGTTTCAAGCTCAACTGAAATCAGCCTTTTTGTTGATTCAATCTCTCCCGAAGTCTCTCTTTCGCTTTCCGAATGTTCTGATTCTCTTTCAAGTGAAATATGCCTTCTTTCTTCCACAACGACCATCCATATTTTTTGGTCATCTCCCGGGGAAGACATTAAATATTTCACGACCGACTTTAACGGCATCCTTTCAACCACTACGGCGACTTCAACAATGATTGCGAACATTAAAGACAATTCAACTTACACATTTTCCGTTTCATCAACGGACCGCGCCGGCAATATTTCCGCCACCTCCACCATAGTGGCGGAAATTTCAACGTTTCCGGTCGTTATCAACGAAATTGCATGGATGGGGAACGGAAGTAAAACAGCGAGGGACGAATGGATTGAACTTTACAATAAAACGAACCACGACATCAATCTTTCCGATTGGACACTTTACTCGGAAACGGATATGAAGCCGTACATCAAACTGTCCGGGACAATCTCCGCCAAGGGATACTATCTCATTGAAAGAACGGATGACAATACTGTAAAAGATGTTCCCGCCAACTTGATTTATTCCTTTGGGAGCGGAACGGGGATGGGTTTGAGTAACGATGGGGAAGTTATAGTTCTCGCGCGCGGTTCCACTACTGTGGAGAGGATGCCGGGAATCAAGGTAGTGGGTTCTCATTATGAGTATAATGAGAATGGCACATACAGAACGGTAGAGAGATACAATCCAGACCTTCCCGCTTCGGATTATTCTAACTGGGAGCTTAATATAATCTCCATCAGAAACGGATTGTCCGCGGACGGAAAGAGAATTGATGGCACTCCGGGGAGAAGAAACAGCCTCAATTATTTTTTCCCAATTGGCTCAGAAAATGTTCATCTTACGAGAAAAAACAGCCCGTATTTTGTTGATAACAGTCCAGATGTTTTTAAGGATGGAGCTGTTCTTTCAATTGAACCGGGAACGGTAATTAAGTTTGCAGAAGGCGCTGAATTAAATTTTGAAGGGGGAGCTTCGTTAATGGCTGAGGGAACGGCGGAACTCCCCATTGTCTTCACTTCTCTTTATGACAACACAGTTGGAGGAATTATGAACGAAGAACAATTACCCGAGCCGGGTGATTGGTGGGGAGTTAATATTGATGGAGGAAATTCCGTCATTGATTATGCATCTTTCAGATACGCCCTTCGCAGCGGATTAGAGATTAAAAACTCTACATCCACGCCATCAAATTCTTCTTTCATTAATAACTGGAACGATGAGATGGAAGATGAATCCGTTTTGCAATTAATGGTTAGAATGTTTTTTCGGAAAATTTTGTAGAATTAAAGTCAAGTCAACTATCAAGATTTTTTACCCCAAATGAATTTTATTTCTCCGGAAGATTAAATTTTTATGTCCATTAAAAATATTCTTTTTCGCGGACATAAAAATATTAAATTGTACCGTGGATTACATTACCGACGGTCTTTGCCGCCCTTAATGCGATGACTACGCTTGAAAACGTTTCTTTTGAGGATAATCTTATGGGAGTTTATGGCAGCCCTCACTTCCACTATAATGTGAAGAATATTACTTTCTCCGGCAACAGGGTGACGACCAGTCCAGGAGGATTATAGTGAGATTGGTTTTTTCGCGCAAACATATTCCAATCCACCGAAACCCGGTTTCGGTGGCAGTATTGGACCGGGATAGTTGTTTGCGTATGGACAGGAATTTGTTATTTTGGTATTCTTGTTGTATTAAAAATTTAACGTTGAGTATTAAAATTTTATGGTGCGAATTTTAAGTGAGGTAAAGATTGGCAAAAAATCTTTATCCAAGTACGAAAAATTTATAAAAGCGGATTTGCGGAGAAAAATTATCGCGGAGTCCGGCAAACTCAAGGGCACTTCAATTATTCATATCAATTCCACCGCTTCCGGAGGGGGAGTGGCCGAGCTTTTGCAAAGTCAAATTCCTTTGGAACGCGGGCTGGGAATAAACAGTCACTGGCTTGTTATAAACGGCGACAAAGAGGATATGTTTTTTACCATTACCAAAAAAATCCACAATCTTTTGCAGGGCGAAAAAGGAATCCTGACGGAAAATGAAAAAAAATTATACATTCGCCATAACAAAAAAGCATTTTCGGAAATTAAAAAAATCCTCAAAAAAATAAAGCCGGACATAGTGGTCATTCATGACCCTCAGCCTTTACCGCTTGTTGACGCCATTCCGCGCGGAATAAAGGTGGCTTTTCGGCTCCACATTGATGTTTCGTCCCCAAATGTAAGGACATTGAATTTTATAAAGCCTCTCATAACAAAATTTGACCGATTGGTTGTGAGCAATCCGCTTTATCGTCCCGAATGGTTTCCAAAAGAAAAGACGGACATGATATATCCGGCGATTGATCCGCTCCTTCCGAAAAACAAAATTTTGCCGACGGATTCCGTCCGTCGGTTGGCGGAGAAATACGGCATCAATCCGGATGAGAAAATTATTTCGCAAGTTTCCCGCTTTGACCCGTGGAAGGACCCGGTCGGAGTAATCAAGGCATTCAATATCGCCAGAAAAAAAATTCCCGGATTAAAACTGATTTTAATGGGTTCGGTGGCGGACGATGACCCGGAATCAAAAGAAATTTACGCCGAAGTGAAAGATTTCAGCAATGATGACCCCGACATTACGCTTATCACGGAGAATGACGATATGTTTGTTAATGTCGTTCAGAGCGTCAGCAAAGTTGTTTTACAAAAATCGTTGCGGGAGGGTTTCGGACTTACCGTAACCGAAGCGATGTGGAAAGGAAAAGCGGTTATAGGAGGAGATACGACAGGAATCTCCTCGCAGATAGAAGATGGGAAAAACGGCATTTTGGTTTCTTCGGTTAAGGAAGCGGGGGAGGCTATTTTAAAACTTCTCAATAACCCAAAACTGACGCGGAAAATGGGTGTCGCCGCGCGCAAAACGGTCCAAGAAAAATTCCTCACACCCGTGATGGTTTTACATCACCTGAAGCTTTATTCAAAACTCCTCAAATAAACCCTATCTTTTGGCGGACTTCGGACATTGTTTGGGAGGCGGTTTCTTTCGCTTTTTCCGCTCCTTTTTTGAGTATCGCCATTACGGCGTCTGGATTTTTTTCAAGTTCCTTATACCTCGCCTGAAGCGGAGCGAGCCCCTCAACAATGACTTCCGCCAAATCTTTCTTAAATTCGGAATAGCCCTTGCCTTGATATTTTTTCTCAATTTCTTCAATTGTTTTTTCAGCGAAGAGCCCGTAGATTGCCAACAGATTGGATACCGCCGGTTTTTTCTCTTTATCATATTTTATTTCCGAACTTGAATCGGTAACCGCCACCTTGATTTTTTTGCGGATTATTTCAGGCGGGTCCAAAAGGGCGATATAGTTATTCGGATTTTCCGCCGACTTTGACATCTTATGTTCAGGATTATCAAGCCCCATTATTCTCGCTCCCGTTTTGTTTATCATCGGTTCGGGGACGGTGAAAGTTTCCCCGAATTGCGCGTTGAATTTTTTGGCGAGCATTCTGGTAAGTTCAATGTGCTGGAGCTGGTCTTCTCCGACAGGAACGAGGTCGGTTTGGTAAAGAAGAATATCCGCCGCCATGAGCGTGGGGTAATTGAGAAGCCCGGCGAGAATTGATTTTTGTTTTTGCGATTTGTCTTTGAATTGGGTCATTCTTTGAAGTTCTCCGAGGGGAGTTATTGTGTTGAGAATCCAATTCAATTCGGCGTGATCGGAAACATGGGATTGGATGAATATGAGCGATTTCTCAGGGTTAATGCCCGTGGCGAGGTAAAGCGTCGCCACTTCCATAATTTTCGCGCGGAGTTTTTCAGGGTCTTGCGGAATGGTAATGGCATGTTCGTCAACAACGCAAAAAATCGTCCGAAATTCTCCAGATTCTTGAATTTTAATCCATTGTTTTATCGCCCCTAAATAATTTCCGATTTGTATGGTTCCCGAGGGGGCTATGCCGCTGAATATCACTTTTTTCATACTGTTATAATATCACAAAAGACATGATAGGGGAACGACCGGCGACCATCTCTTATTTCGTGTCGCGAAGAGTGGCAGCATGGTAAATTCCCGAGAGCATTATAATCCCCAAAACAAGAAACAAGTATTTATAGTCAAAAAAACTCAAGAAAGCCGTGGCTATCAAAGGGGAGATAATATACGCCAAGGGGCGGGTGTTTCTGAAAAGACCTATAATGTTCGCGTCGCTGTCGTCAATTTGTTTGAAGAAATAACTTTCCGTCGTTACTTCAATGAAACTCGCTCCCACCCTAGTTGCGAAGAGAATCGCCGCCCAAATAATCCAGTCCTCTGAAGTGATAAACGGCATTGCCGCCGTTGAAAGCGCAGCGATTATAATTCCGGCGATTAAAAATTCTTTTTCTCCAAACCATTTGTCCGCGATTTTTCCGAGAGGCATTTCAAACATCGCGTAGGGGAGGAGCATTACGGTGAAAATTATTCCTATTTTACTCCAACTGAAGCCCATATATTGGTTCAAGTATATGGGTGTGTAAATCACCATCCATGCGAAGAAAAACTGAAGGAGAAAACTGACAGAAAATATTTTGTAAATATTTTTGTTTAGGTAAAGTTCTTTGATACTTTTCAGAAAGGACGGAGTTTCGTAGCGGACATCCTTGATACTTCTCAGATTCAAGTGGATGATAAACATAACGGGAATAATGATAAGTCCGGAAATAAGATATATTTTCCAGAAATCAGAGTTTGAGAGGATTGCGCCCACCATTATGGGAGAGACAACCCAAGCGAGGCTTGTAAGAGAAAGATAAGCGCCTCTTATTCCTCCCGTGCATTTGTCGCTTGAGAAGTGTTCTATAAGGATGTCAAAATTAAATTTTAACAAAATAAGAAGGGCATAGTGGATGATAAAGAGGGGGACAATGAACCATGCGGTGAAAAACGCCAAACCGACAAGCGAGGCAAGCTCCAAACCGAGGAGGAAAAGAGCCGTTTTCACATTCCCAAATCGGTTTAGAATCAAGGGCATCTTATTGAGCGCTACAATAGAGAGAAGGGCTCCGGCGGTAAAAACAAGACCGACATAATCTTTCCCCACAACTTCACTTATGAAAGATGAATTGATATACGCCAAAAAAGCCGTGTGAATCGTAAAGAGAAATCCGGCCGAATAGATAATTCGCAAAATGTTCCCATTCTTCTTTTTCATAAGTTAAAATATACCTTAATTGGCGCTAAAAATAAAGACGCATTATATGTTCTTTGATTTTAATCTCTCAAAAAGTTATCAACATTACTGTTTTTCGGATTGGCGATATTGTTTACGCGATGTTATAATAATGGTAAATAATTATAAGATTAATATTTAATAAACTTTATATGAAAAACATAATCCAGCCGTTGAAAACAATCGTCCTCGCCCTTGTTATAGGGTTGGGCATAGGCTACGCCATGGCGTGGACCGCTCCGACCGCTCTCCCTCCGGACGCCAACGCTCCCGCTCCGGTGAATGTGGGTTCTCAAGGAAAGACACTGGGGGACAGTCAGTATAAATCCAACAGTCTGGGAATCGGAGGAATATTTCAAACTTATTCTGACACCTTACTCGCCACAGGCCTTAACGCCAAAGTCGGCATCGGCATGACAAACCCGCAAAGGACATTGGATGTGAATGGAGACATAGCCAACAAGAACTTTCTCTTAGGCGGAGGATCGGCGGATTTTCTGATGAGGAGGGGGGGTGACGGAGATAAGATTTGGAAGCGAGCGTTGGTCGCTTTTTCAAATAAACTTATCTTAAATTATGGTAACGATTTTTCCAGAGGTGTTGAGACAATAGGGAATCTTGAGACGGCTGGGAATATGCGTGTGGATGGAAAAGTTAATGTAAGCGGAAGTATGGTTACGGGCGGGGATATGATTACGAAGGGAAGTATGATTGTGACTGGGAGAATTCATGCAGATGGGAATATGGATATAAATGGAAATATGAATGTGGGTGGTGCAATTGACGCTAAAGGACCCATTTTCTCAACAGGACAGATAGATGCGCGTGGCGGTGATATTATTGCCACTTATGGGTTAAAGGGGAAAAGTGCGGTTGTCAGTGATTATTTAAAAATCGGAAAAACAACAACTCAGCTTAGAGATTCAGATTGCGGTCCTCCCAAAAATACTGCTGGTCAAATTAGGTTTTATAATGATGCGTTTTACGGATGCGAACTTACAAACGATCCTGATACTACAAGCTATAGGAGGGTGTGGCACTGGGCTCCGTTGGGCGATGGAAGTCATTAAGGAAAACCTTAAAAAGCCGACGGCAGGCGGAGTCGGACATGCTTTCAGTAGGAAGACTTCGGAGGACAAAAGTGTGTGGGTATAATATTGTTCGGCTGAGAAATCTCCTTACACCTCAATTATCACCGGCAGGACCATCGGGCGGCGTTTGGTTTTTTGGAAGAGGAATTTGGCTTTATTCTTCAAAAAATTGTCCGATTTCTTCCAGTCTTATCAGTCTGACATCGTTAGCCGTTTTTGAGAGCCCAAAGGACTGACCTTTGGATATTCCAATATATTGAACCTTCTTGCCAATCATCCTGACTTCCTCAACCGCCGGAACTAAATCCGTGTCGGAACTCACCAGATAGGCGATGTCATATTTATCTTGTCGAGCGTAGCGAATCATCTCCACCGCCAAACGAACATCAACACCTTTCTCGTGGTAACTTTTGTCGGGGTGTTGGATGAGTTGGCCCAGAACAACTCGGATTTTTTGTTTTTGCAATTTCATAAACAGCCTCTGTTGGTTGGCGTACATTCTTTTGCTTTTTTCGTTGTTGTTCTGTTGTCTTACCGCTCCAAGATAATAGCGAGTTTCCGCCAAATTATTCGGCTGAACCAGCCATTCCGAGAATTTTCCAAAATTAAAACCAAGCAAACTGTGTTTGCCTTTAATTCCTGCCTTTAATTCTTTTAATTTGAAATAAAAATTTCCTCCGTCAATAAATACAAATGCTCTTTTCATAACGACATTTTAACACAAAATAAAACTGCCGTCTCGCCAAAAGGCGGGACGGACAGTGGGATTAATGCTCTAATTATAATCAACAGGAAATTTTTGTCAAGAAAAATGTGGATAACCGCTTCGCGCCTACACCTCAATTATCACCGGCAGAACCATCGGGCGGCGTTTGGTTTTTTGGAAGAGGAATTTGGCTATCCGTTCGCGGAGGAGGGTTTTCACATAATCAATGTTAACCGGATGCATTTTCCCTGTGGCTTCTTCAACCGTTTTTCTGATGAGATAGCGGGTTTGTTTCAAAATATCCTGCGATTCGCGAAGGTAAATAAATCCGCGCGAAATTATGTCCGGGGAATTTTTGACCTTTCCTGTCTGGGAGTCTATAACCGTTATCATCACGAAAATTCCGTCTTGAGAGAGCATTTGGCGGTCGCGCAGAACGACTTCTTGGACATCTCCCACGCCCAACCCGTCAACCATCACATAGTTCGCCGGAACGGTTTCTTTGGTGGGCTGTATTGTTTTCCCGTCAGTTTCAATGATAATGCCATTCGCCATCGGCGCTATAATATTTTCTTTGGGAATGCCGATTGATTCGGCGAGATCCGCGTTCGTTTTAAGTCTAAAATAATGTCCATGTATCGGAATGAAAAATCTTGGCTTAATCATTTTTATCATCATTTTCAACTCCTCGGAATAGGCGTGTCCGCTAGCGTGTATGTCCTCCGTTTTATTATGGATTATGCGCGCCCCTTGGCGGGCGAGATTATCCTTGAGATTTTGGATGCTCTTTTCGTTTCCCGGGATAACCGACGAAGAAAGGATTATCGTGTCATCTGGACGGATTCTGATGTATTTGTGCTTCTTATTCGCTATGCGCATCATAGAGGCGTTTTTTTCTCCTTGCGCGCCGGTGCATATCGCCAATATTTTTTCCGGCGGGTAATCGTCTATTTTATCTATGGGAACCAGTGTGTCTTTTTTGGGAACAAAAAGTTTAAGTTCTTTGGCGATTTCAATGTTTGTCTTCATGCTGTATCCGTCAATGAAAACTTTGCGTCCCAACGATTCGGCTATCTTCAGCATTTCTATTATCCGCTCAATTTGAGAAGAAAATGTTCCGACGATAATCCTTCCTTTTGTCGCCGTGAAAATCCTCTTCAGGTTTTCTTGAACCGTTTTTTCCGACATTGAAAAGCCAGGCATCTCCACATTGGTACTTTCCATTAAGAGTACCAAATTTTTCTCTTTTCCGAGTTTTTCGTATGGCTCAATGTTCTCAGGCTTTCCTTTGGCGTCAACTTCAATTTTAAAATCGCCCGGGTAAATGACGTTTCCAAGAGGTGTTTCAATGATGATACCGATAGCGTCCGGAATCGTATGTGTGATGTCAAAAAATTTCGCAGACAAACTTTTCCCCATTCTTATTCTGCTCGCGGATGTTATTTCTTGGACATCAAGTTTCGGACCGTGGGGGAATTCTTCTTGTCTTTTAAGAATTATCGCTTTGGTCAATTTCGTAGCGTAGATGGTCGGGTTTCCCAGTTTGTCAATCAAGTAGGGAATAGCGCCGACATGGTCAAGGTGTCCGTGGCTTATAATCAAGCCTCTTATTTTATCTTTTTTCGCCTCAAGATATTTTGTGTTCGGGATAATGAAATCAATCCCGGGCGTTTCTTCCTCAGGAAACTGCAAGCCGGCGTCAATGACAACGATGTCATCTCCGTATTCAACAACCGTCATATTCCTGCCTATTTCTTCAACTCCGCCAATGGGAATAATCCTAACCTTTCCCGCGCCGACTTTTGAGTATGTTTTTTTGTAGGTCTTCTGCTGAGGATAATGGCGTTTTGTTTGTTCCTGTTTTCTTCTTGGGCGGACCGGAATTCTTTTCTCCGGTTTCCGCTCCTCATGTGTTTTTTTAATCATAGTAAATTTTGCCTAAAGGAATACGCAAAACGCTCCCTAAACAGCTTTATTGTTAAAACAGAGTATTTTTTTCACTTTGTTAACTTGATAATATACTTCATTTTCTTAAAAGTCAAGGATTTTTGCCGTTTTTATAACCGCTTGCTGTTCATCACTCCGGACAAGTTCTATTCTGGTGTCGAGGGCGGGACTTGATTTTCTTATGGAAAATCCCGGGGAGCGCCTCCGTGGCGCTCCCTTCAAGTCCCGCGTTTCCCATTCGTTGTTTTGGGCAAATCCTCCTTTTTTCGGGTTCTCTTATTTCGTGGTTGTGCCGAGGGCGGGACTTGCCTCTCGCAAGAAACTTGCTGCGAAACGCACTGTTTTTATAGTCGCTTTGCTCCTTAAAAACAGGCGCCTACGGTTCAAGTCCCGCCTCTCCACAATCGCTTCGCTCTTTGTGCCGAGGGCGGGACTTGAACCCGCAAGCCGTGAAGCACACGCTTCTGAAGCGTGCGTGTTTACCAATTTCACCACCTCGGCTATTACAGCTTTCAGCTGTTAAATTTGTTCGTATAAATTTTCAATCGTCAAATAATCGTTATACTTTTCCGGTTCGCTCAAAAAATTCAAATCGCTCAGCTGTTCCGGCAGTTGTTTCGGTTTCAGCCGGACAAGCTCGGGAATATCCTCGTAATTTTCATTTTTTTCAAACACCACTTCTCCGTTTTCGCCAAACCTTTAAACTCCTTAATAAAATCATATTGGTTTTCAACTCCGATGTTTATCCAGTTTGAAAAAAGAAGATCCGTTTTTTTTGCGTTTATGTTCGTGAACCCGAAGTCGGGCAGTATTATGAAGTTTTCATCCGTCTTCGCTTCAAGCAGATACGCCTCCTCTATGGCGTTCGGTTTATTTCCGTGTTTCTGCATAATCGCCATTGTCCGCCCTTCAATTACCTTAAAAAGTTCGGCGAAGCCCTTGCTGTGGTAGTGTCCGAATGTCCTCGGATATTCCTATCTTTCGCGTAAATCAGCGTGAGGTCGTATCGCAAATCGCCATTGCGGTCCTCACCGCGGCAGACATTATATCCACCTTTTTTCTCTATTTTTCCTTTTTCGCAAAAAATTTCCATATTTTATCGGTCTTTAAGTGCCACTTATATATTTGGGCGAATCTTTCCGATGGCACGGTGATGTTTTTAATTTGGTCTACACCCAGAAGCGATTTTGGAATAATATAGATGAATTGAGGAGAATAGAGAAAGACGGCGGGGACATCTTTTATCACTTCTTCCTGAAATTTTTTGTATTTTTCGTCCCTCTTTTTTCGGTCGGAAATGGCTCTGGCATCTTCAAGGAGCTTATCCACCGTAACGTTGGCATACATGGCGATATTCAACCCCGGATCGTTTCTCTGAGACGAGTGCCAGAAAACGAAGGGGTCGGGGTTTCTTCCGAGGATTTCCCCAAAAAGAAGAGCGTCGTAGTTTCTTGTTCTGATTACATCTTGATTAAGGTCTCCGATTTCAAAAATTTTCAGATTCACTTTGGCCCCCAGTTTTTCCCACATCGCTTTCAATAATTCAGCCGTTTCTTTCAGTTCGGGAATGTTTGAGGTGGAGAGAGAAAATTCAAAACGCAATGTCCCGTCCTTTGTTTTCTTGACCAAAACAGTTTCCCCGGCCTGCTTTTTTGTTTTATCCGTTTCGTCCCCGTTTTTTTCCGGCTTCTGAATTTTCCATCCGTTTCTTTTAAGTATTTCTTTAGCTTTTTCCAAAGAGAAAGTTTCTTTTTTATTGTCGCCAAGTGAACCGAAGGTGCTGGGGGGGAGGGGATAATTGTCCACCGACCCGAATCCGTTTAATACTTTATCCACAATTTTCTGCTTGTCAGTGGCCATATTCAAGGCTTTGCGAATTTCCATTTGAGAGAATATTTTGGCGTTGTTTTGGTTGAAGAAAACCCCAAAAACTCTCGGCAGAGAAAAGGTCTCCAGTTTGCTTTCTTTCTTGAGTATTTTTCTCGCCAAGGAGGGAGAAACTGCGTTTATACTGTCAACATCGCCGTTTTCATACGCGGAGGCGAGTTTTTCCTCGGAAGGATAAAATTTCAAAATCAGCTTGTCAATATGCGGCTCCCCAAGGGAGAATTTTTTATTCGCCTCAAGCGTGTATGAGGTTATAATTCCAGAAGAATCTTTGTTTATGCTCTCAATTTTGTAAGGTCCCGACCCTATCGGTTTTATGTTAAACTCGCTGAGAATCATTCTCCCGGAAGTCGCGTCTTTCCAAATATGTTTTGGAAGTATTCCGAGTGTCGTGTTTTCAAGAAAAGGGGCGTACGGTTTTTTTAAAATGAATCGAATTGTCTTCTCGTCCACTTTCTCGGTTTTTATTCCCTCCCAGTTTGCCCGTTTCGGACTTTTTAAATTTTGGTCTTTCGCCTGCTTGACGGTAAAAATAACATCGTCACTGGTTACGGGTTCACCATCTTGCCAAAAAATATTCGGACGCAAAACGAAAGTATAAATGAGACCGTCCTTGGATATGGTGTATCTTTCCGCCAGATCGGGAATCAACCCGTTCTGGTTATCCGTTCTGGTCAGCCCGGAATAGACAAGGGCACTCATATCTCTGTCGGCGTCAGAAATGGCAAGGAGGGGGTTGATAAAACGGGGAGTCCCTATGATACCTTCCGTTAATGTCCCGCCGTCAGCGGGAACATCAACGAGAAACTCGGCGTTTATTTTCCAGGCAATTAAGAGGATACTTAAAACAAAAACCAAAAGTGCTCCCAGAAAAATAATTTTTTTCACAGGGGACAATGTCCTCAGGGCGTAAACCGTTTCGCTTATTTTTGGAAAATCTGAACGCTTTTTGAGCAAGGGAAGGATTTTTTTATAAAACATAAAATAAAAAGAGAAATTGCCGTTTTAATTTATTGGATGAGCAACGCCAAAATTGTTGAGAGCCCGAAGAGAATGGCGAAAACTATCGTGGTTGTGAACAATATTTTTTCAAAACCGCGTTTTGTGTGATACGATGTTCCTCCTCCTCCGAAAGCGGAGCCCAGACCCTCACCCATTTGTTGAAGCAAAATAACCGTTACCAGAACGGCGGAAATCACGATTTGCGCTATTGGCAAAATGTTGGCGATGGAAAACATATTATCTGTCATTATACATTAAGCCGAATAAAACGCAAGACTTAGCTACGACACCGGACTTCGTCGCTAAAAAAACGCAATGTATACGGACATTGCTGACCCCTTGCGTTGAATGGTAAAAAGTGCTATTATAACAAGCAGAGAAAAGCAACTTAAAATAAAAAAAATAGATAAAAAGGGGGAAAAAATGGGAGAAATAACAAAGGTAAAAAGGTGTGCAGAGTGTGGCTTCATGGTTCTCTGTATCGCCGGTCGCCTTGGCGACAGTGAGAAAGAGGACCATGATGGTCCGGAACACAAGATCAGAATAATTTACAAAAGAAAGGATTTTGAGGACATAGATAATTGTCCTCATTGCGACACCCCTTTTGAAGGGGAAGACTAAATTTTTTCCGCGCGACAGCGACGGGAAAAAAGGAGGTATGCCATGGAAACAAAGACATGTCCTGACTGTGGGTTTGAGCTTCTTCTCATAACTGGACCGGAAAACATGTCCGAGAGGTCGGTTTCAGCGGAGACTCTTTCGGAAAAGATAAGGAGATTCTGTGTCCCTCGGGTCGTGCTGTATGACCCGAGGGATCGTGAGGACTTCGAGGGGCTTTCGCAGTGTCCGCACTGCGACCGTCTTCTCGTAGAGGAGAGAAGCTAACAAGGAAGTCAAAGGGGCGATAAAAAATCATCGTTTGCTTTTCTTCTTCCGGCTTTAAACCGCAAAAAAATAAAAATTTCCCGAAAGGGATTTTTTTGTTCGAGAAAAAGGAGTGAATTTTTTTTGATGTTTTAGCGGGCTTGACATCTCCGGGAAATGGAATAAAATACTAGCATTATCAGTTAAAATCACACTATAAAGCCATGAGCAAAATGAATATCAAGCCTTTGGGCAACAATATTTTGCTTGAGCCTCTTTCCGATGATGAAAGGGGTTCAAAAACAAAATCGGGAATTTTTATTCCCGAAACGGTTGACAAAGAGAAGCCCGACCAGGCGACTGTTGTTGCCGTCGGTCCGGGCAAAAGAAACGAGAAAGGGGATTTGATTCCGGTGTCCGTCAAAAAAGGGCAAAGAGTCATTTTCTCAAAATACGGTCCGGATGAGATAAAGGTCGGAGACAAGAAATATTACATTATCAGCGAAGACAGCATACTTGCCATTATTGAATAGTGGGTGTGTCGGCAGTCGGTCCGCCGTGGCGGTGCCCGGTTGCCGAATGCTTGCCAATGGTATTTTAAAGTTATGAGCAAACAAATTTTATTCAACGAAAAAGCGCGGGAGGCGCTTAAAAAAGGAGTTGATGCGTTGACTGACGCCGTCAAAATAACTCTGGGTCCGAAGGGGAGAAATGTCGTCTTGGAAAAAGGTTACGGCTCCCCCGTAATCACGAACGATGGAGTTTCCATTGCCAAGGACATTGAACTGGAAGACAAGTTTGAGAATATGGGGGCCGAGATTGTGAAAGAGGTCGCCTCAAAAACGAATGACGCCGCCGGAGATGGCACTACCACTGCCGTTGTTCTAACGGGCTCAATCATAAGAGAGGGGCTCAAGTACACCGTTTTGGGTGTTGATCCTATGGGAATCAGGGCCGGAATTGAAAGAGCGGCGAAAGAAGTTGTTTCCGCCTTGAAGGGAATGGCAAAACCGGTCAAAGGGAAAGACGAAATTACCCAGGTCGCGACCATTTCAGCCGAATCGGAAGAATTCGGCAAGATTATCGCCGATGCTATAGACAAGGTTGGGAAGGATGGAGTGGTGACGGTTGAAGAATCCCAATCTTTCGGAGTTGAAAGCGATGTGGTAAAAGGTCTGCAGTTTGACAAGGGATATGTTTCTCCTTACATGATTACGGATGCGGAGAGAATGGAGGCGGCCTATGAAGACCCCATGATTCTCGTTACGGACAAGAAAATTTCTTCAATCAACGAAATTCTTCCTCTGTTGGAAAAAATAGCCAAATTGGGGAAAAAAGAGCTTGTTATCATCGCTGACGATTTGGATGGAGAAGCTCTGACAACTTTGGTGGTTAACAAGTTGAGGGGAACATTCAACGCGCTCGCGGTGAAAGCCCCCGGCTACGGAGACCGCAAAAAGGAAATGCTTCAGGATATCGCGATTGTTACCGGAGCGAGAGTTATTTCGGAGGAGGTCGGATTAAAACTTGAAAACGCGGAATTGAATATGCTCGGCAGGGCGAAGAAAATCATTGCCACCAAAGACAATACGACTATTGTCGGAGGAAAGGGTAAAAAACAGGACATTGACGCCCGCACCGAGCAAATAAGGAAGGAGATTGAAAAAAGCGACTCGGAATTTGACAAGGAAAAACTGGCGGAGCGCTTGGCGAAATTGGCGGGTGGCGTGGCCGTCATCAAAGTGGGAGCCGCCACGGAAACGGAGATGAAATACAAGAAAATGAAGATTGAGGACGCGGTGGAGGCGACCAAGGCCGCCGTTGAAGAGGGAATTGTTCCGGGAGGAGGAACCGCCCTCGTTAAGGCGGGCGCTATTGTCCGTAAGGATTATTCCGAAGGAAAGATAAAATCTCCGTCAAAGGATATGGCGAAAGAATTTGAAGCCGGTTTTGAAATTCTCTTGAAAGCGATAGATGAGCCTGTCAGGCAAATAGTAAAGAATGCCGGGAAGAAAGAAGGCGCCGTTGTCGCCGAGGAAATTAAAAAAGCCGTTATGAAAGATTCTTCAGTAAATAAGGGATACAACGCCGGGGCCGACAAGATGGTTGACGATATGATTAAGGAAGGAATTATTGACCCGGTGAAAGTTACGCGCGCGGCCTTGCAAAACTCTGCGTCCGCCGCGGCAATCTTTCTAACCACGGATGTGGCGGTGGCTGAAATCCCGAAAGAAAAACCTGAAATGCCCGCAGGAGGAGGAATGCCCGGAATGGGGTACTAAGGCAGTAGCCGGCTGATAGCTCTAATAGTCGATTGATGGCTGATAAGCCAACCAAAAAATCGCCCATCCGGGCGGTTTTTGGTTGGGAATATGAAATAAAAAAAGCGGACCGCGAGGGACGGTCCTGTTGTCGGGAGAGATATTTTTAAACGAACACCGCTCCCGGCGGCAAATCATTTTTTTGCAAGATGCAATCGCATCTTGCCGGATTGTTTTTTCCTATCACACATTTGCATGCCGGGCAAACACGCGGTTCCCTTTCCCCGACGACCGTTCCTTTTCCTCCCGTCCGCGGATAGGAGAATTCCATGGTGGGGGCGCGTCTTTTGACGCACCCCGTTTTTTTTGCCACAATAATATTAATGGACGAGAAAGATAATGAAATTAAAAAATTAAAGACCGAAATCGCCAGGCTTAAAAAAATGGTTGTCAAAGACGAATTGACGGGTTGTTTGAACAGAAGAGGGCTTATGGGGGAGTTTGAAGCTTTGTTCAAGGAGGCGCAATATGCGCGCCACCATGGAATGAAGAGGAAAATTGACATTGACAATCTCTCCGTCGCTTTTGTGGACATTGATAATTTTAAGCATATTAATGATACATACGGGCATTCAATCGGCGACAGAGTTTTGAAACTTACGGCGAAAAAACTGCGAGACAGCATAAGGGGTCTTGATTTGATTAGTAGAATAGGGGGTGAAGAATTTGTTATTGTTTTTGTCGGCGCCTCAGAAGATGACGCTTTTAAAAAAGCCGAGGAAATAAGGAAGTCCATTAAAGGAATTTGTTTTATGCCCGATAATTGCGAAGATTTAATCAGTATAGGAGTTTCTTCTTTAAAAAAATCAACTGCGTTTGATATTATGGATCTCATTTTTATGGCTGACAAAGCGATGTATGAAGCGAAAACAAACAGAGGAAAAAACAACACGGTAAAATACAGCGAGATTGCTTAATTTTTTCAATTTATCCACAAAAAAAATTCTCGGTGAGCGAGAATTTTTTTTGATTGGTGTATAATGACAAATATTAATGGTTAATATTTCTACAAAAAATGACTAAATTCATTTCGGAAACGCGAAGAAAATCATCTTCGCGGCGTTTTAATAAAACTAAGAACGTGCTTGCTCCAAAGGAGATACGGAAACGCGACGGCCGGGTCGTTCCTTTTAATCTCCAGCGAATAGCAGGCGCGGTTTTCAAGGCGTTTGAGGCTGGAGGAAATCCAAATCGCGAGATAGCGGATAAGATTGCCGAAATAGTTTTGGAAAAACTGCTTAGGAAGCACAAGGTGGCGAAAAAATTCGTTCCCAACATTGAAGAGATTCAAGATCTTGTAGAGGAGACTTTAATAGAAGAAGATTATGCCAGAATCGTTAAAGCCTATATTCTCTACCGTCAAAAAAGAGCTGAAATACGAAATGAAAAGAAGTTGGTTTTGAATAAAGAAGAAATTGACGAAGTTGACAAGCGTTTTGACCTTAATGCTCTTCGGGTTTTGCGGAGCAGATATTTGCGCAAAGACGAAAGCGGAAATGTCATTGAATCTCTAAGAGAGCTTTTTACGCGCGTGGCGCTGCATACCGCCCTTCCTGAAATCGTTTACGATAAAAAAGTGAGAGGAAAGAAGGGAAACCCGGCAGATGTTGAAGAGACTCCGATGACCGGCAAGGAAGCCGTCGCTCTGGAGGGAAAATTAAAGATAGGCGAATTCGCGCTGAATCGTTTTCATATTGTCGGTTTACACAAGATGTTTTTGCGTTTACGGAAAGAAGGGCGCGCCAAAATAGACTGGGCGGAATTGGTTTCAATGCTCAAGCGCGGCGAGTTTAATGAACACGAGTCTGTCGTTCGCGAATTTTACGGTATCATGGTGTCCCGTCGTTTTTTACCCAACACTCCGGCCATCGCCAATTTTGGAAATTATCTGGGTATGGGTTCGGCGTGTTTCGCTTTAGAAATAGAAGATTCCATTGATTCCATTATGGATACCTTGAAAAAAGCCTCCATTATTTTCAAGGCCGGGGGAGGGCTCGGATATAACTTTTCAAATCTGCGTCCAGATGGGGACTATATTAAGAGCACGGGTGGAACATCTTCCGGTCCCATTACTTTTATGAGGCTCTTTGACACGATGACGGAAGTAATCAAGCAAGGGGGAATTCGCAGGGGGGCAAATATGGGCATTATGGATTCCAACCACCCCGATATAGAAAAATTTATCAGTGCCAAGACCGGAAACAAGGCCTTAAGAAACTTTAATATTTCCGTGATGATAATGTCCGATTTTTGGGACTATTACAAAAAAAAGAAGCCCTATCCTTTAATTAACCCCAGGAATAAAAAAATCGTCAGTTATATCTCACCCGAATTATTTTTGGACAAAATAGCGTATCAAGCGTGGGAATCAGGGGAGCCGGGTGTCATATTCAGCGACCGTGTGAATGAGTATAACCCGTTCTTTGAATCTCTGGGACCGATAAGAACCACTAATCCATGCGGAGAAGTTCTTTTATATCCCGATGAATCATGCAATCTCGGTTCCATTAATCTCTGGTCTTTCGTTGAGGAAGATGAAAAAGGGGAAAAGGGCATTGATTGGGGATCCCTTGAGAAAGCGGTAAAAACAGCGGTCAGATTTTTGGATAATGTCATTGATGTGAATGAATTTCCTTTGCCGGAGATAGAAGAAATGTCGCTCAACACGAGGAAAATAGGGCTTGGCGTCATGGGAATAGGAAGCCTACTTTATGAACTTGGGATAGGTTTCAATTCTCGTGTGGCGAGAGAACTGATGGAGGAGATATCGGAATTCATAAACTATCATTCAAAGACGGAATCCATTGAAATAGCCAAAAAAAGAGGTTCTTTCCCTTATTACAAAAAAAGCTTTTTCGCTCAAGGGAAATTGCCTATTTCCGGATTTTATAATAAAAAATCTTGGCATTTGGATTGGAAAAAAATAGCGGATGACATTAAAAAACACGGGCTTCGCAACAGCTATACGACCGTTATCGCTCCGACCGGTTCAATTTCAATGATTGCTGGATGTTCCTCTGGAATTGAACCCGTGTTTTCTCTCGCTTTTGAGAAAAAGGTTTCAGTGGGTTCTTTCTACTATATTGACCCGGTTTTCGAGCATTCAATGTTGAGAGAAGGTCTTTTTGACGAAACACTTATCAAGGATGTCGTGGATAACGGAGGCAGTATCGCTAAAATAGCCTATATCCCCCCTAAATTCAAAAAAATATTCGTTAGCGCTCATGATATTGACTCGGATGAGCATGTTAAGACACTCGCTTCTTTCCAAAAATGGGTTGATTCTTCGATTTCCAAAACAAATAATTTTCCCTTTGAAGCAACGGTTAATGATATTAAAAGATCATATCTTGCGGCTTATGAAATGGGATGCAAATCGGTTACCGTATTTCGCGACAAATCCATCAGCGAGCAAGTCTTGATGACGGTAGACAAAAAAAAGAAGAGCGAGCGGAAATCTAATCTGATAAACATAAGCGACGAAAAAGCGAAAGGAATGTCCATATACCGCGACCCGGGCTCTGATTTGGAGATTGCCGAACCAGATTTTGGAAATGAAACCCCCGGGAATAATGGAAAGCCGACACATTGCCCAAGTTGCAAAATACCGCTTACTCATAAAGAGGGATGCATCTCTTGTTCGGTTTGCGGTTGGGGCTTGTGCGCTTGATTCTCAAAAAAATTAGTATCAAAAATCCCTTCTTAACACAGAAGGGATTTTTGATTTGTGTTATGCGCCTATAAGCCGAATTCTGTTTCACTGGGTCAGTGAAAGCGATTATTTATCTGGGAACGCCGTTACCGGCGTCCTCTGGCGGCACTTCCCGCTGTTAGCGGGACACGACCTTGCACTCAAGTAAGGATTTAGCCGTTTCACTTCCAATGTTATCATCGGAACTCGCCCCATCATCCGATGGGGCGGCCATTGCTTTCGCTTCCGGCCGTCTCTGTTCGCACCTCGCGGATTGCTCCGGACGGGTGTTACCCGCTACTCTGCTGTCCGTCCGCCTACGCTAAAGCTTCGGCGGACGCTCAATTTTGCAACTGCCTGCGGCAGGCAAAATTGGCGAGTGTTCGGACTTTCCTCCCCATAAATTTCAAAAGAATTTATGGGGCAATCGCTCAGCGCATAACATTAAAAAATTATAACAAGGTTTTTATTATTAGTCAATCAGCTCTATTCTTGAATGGCGAAATTTTCCGTGCCCTGTTTTTTGAGAAAATTTCTCCAACTCAGAAATTTTGTAAAGCCGGTATTTATTTGAAGGATGACGGATAGCCCTAAATTTCCCATTTTTGTCCCAGTTCCTAAGGGTTCTCGGAGATACTCCGAGAAATTCAGAAGCCTCTTTTATTTTTAAATAGTTTTTCCACATATTTTAATTTGATTGCTTTTATAAAATCTTGTATAATAGTTCTATTATGCAAGAAAAAACAATAGAAATCAAAACCAAGAAGCCTTTTAACTGGGGATCTCTTTCCGCTTATATATTTTACGGCTTAGCCTTTTTGTTGCCACTCTTTTTTTTACCGTTGGCGACGGCTCCGTTTAATGCGGCAAAGGCGTTCCTTTTTTACATCGGCATTTCTCTGGCTTTTATATTTTGGCTTTTTGATTGTCTTCAGAAAGGGAAAATTCAAATACCAAAGAGCGGATTGTTGCTCGCTTTGGGCGGTGTTATTTTAGCGTGGTTTATTTCTTCCATTTTCTCTTTGAATCCCGCCATTTCCTTAATGGGGATGGGCTACGAAATCGGCACTTTTATGTTTTTTCTCTTTTGCGGTTTGGCGGTTTTTCTTGTCGCCAATCTCTTTAGGAATGAACAGAGGGTTGTAATTTTTTATCTTCTCTTACTCTTGTCTTCTTTTCTGGTATTTATTTTTCAGTTATTCCATACGGTTTTCGGATTAACCATTTTATCATCAACCATTTTTCAGGCGCCGACGAGTAATCTTCTCGGCGGTTGGAATGATTTTGCCATCTTTTTCGGTTTTATAGCTCTTACCTCGGTTTGCTTTTTTGAGATGTCAAAGTTCAAAAGGGCGATTAAAGGAGTTTTTTTCGCGAGCGTTCTTCTTTCCATATTGGCGATGCTCGCTGTCAATTTTTTCATCGCTTGGATAATTTTCGGTTTCTTTATTCTTGTTTTTCTTGTTTATTTTTTGTCAGCCTCTTTCTATTCGCACTCCTCTTCTTTCGCCGAAGAGCGAGGATCCGCTTCGGGATTGCCTTCACTCTCCAGCAAGATAATCACTCTACCCCTCTTCATTCTCTTGATAGTAATCTTTTTTATTCTGGCGAGAGGATTGTTGGGAGGTTTTACCGGAACATTGCACACTTCCGTTACTGAAGTGGGGCTCTCATGGAATTCAACTTTTTCCATTGCCAAACATGTCTTGAAAGAAAACCCCATTTTAGGATCCGGTCCGAATACTTTTTTATATGATTGGCTTAAGTATAAGCCGGCTTCAATCAATTCCACAATGTTTTGGAGTGTTCGTTTTCGTTCGGGTATAAGTTATTTGTTTTCAATGATGTCCACAGCGGGCGCCCTAGGCGCCTTGGCGCTCTTGAGTTTCCTTGGCTTTCTCCTGTATTACGGAACGAAAGTCCTCTCTTATTTTGAAAATGATATCAGAAAAGTTATCTTGTTCACCTCATTTTTAGGGTCTCTCTATCTTTGGTCTTTTGTAATTTTCTATTCTCCTGGATTTTTGATATTCGCCTTGGCTTTCTTGATGACGGGCATATTGATTGCCATGCTTGCGCGCGTCGGAAAAATAAAAATGCTTGAGATAAACTTTTCCGCGAGTCCGAGGTTGGGATTTATTTCCGTATTGGTGATAATCATCTTGATGATAGGAACGGTTTCATCTCTATATCTCTTTTCCAGAAAATATTGGGCGCTTCATTCCTACACACAGGCGCTTAAGGCTCTAAATGTTCAAGGTAATCTTGATAAAAGTGAGATTGCCCTTACGAGGGCTGCCAACATAGACGCTCAAGATCAGTATTTCAGATCGCTTGCCGAGATTGGCATATTAAGGATGCAACAGGTTTTATCAAAAAAGGATTTATCCAAAGACATTTTACGGAGTAAATTTCAGAATATTTTAGGCATAGCAATACAAAATGCCCAAAGGGCGACCGACCTGAATCCAAATGATCCGCTGAATTGGATGGAATTGGCGAGGGTTTACGAATCCGTTGTTCCATTTGGTATTTCAGGATCCGGTGCTTTTTCCATCAAGGCGTATCAAAAAGCGGCGGAGGTGTCTCCTTTTGACCCAAGTCCTTACCTTGGTATGGCCAGAGTGTCGTTGGCATCCAAAAATGTTAAAAAGGCGAGGGAATACATTCAGTCAGCTCTGAAGATTAAAAGTGATTATGCCGCCGCTCTGTTCATGCTGTCTCAGATAGAAGCAAGGGAAGGCAACTTGAAAAAAGCCATCCAGAGGGCGGAACAAACGGTGTTCATAGTGCCTAATGACATCGGAGCGCTTTTCCAGTTGGGACTTTTAAATTACCAAGACAAAAATTACTCTAGTGCCAAAGCTGCTTTTGAAAAGATAATCTCGTTAAACCCGGGATACGCAAACGCCAATTATTTCTTAGGTCTTATTTACGACAAACAAGGAAAAACTCAGAAGGCCATTAAACTTTTTGAAGAAATAGAAAAGTTAAATCAGAATAATAAAGAAGTAAAATTGATTTTGAAGAATTTGCGGGGGGGCAGGGAAGCGCTTAGTGGCATTTCTCCTCCGAATGAGTTTCCTAAAAAACAAAAGGAACCGCCTGCAAAAGGTGTGAAAGGAGAGTAACCCTAACAATGGTGCGGCGCATATTAAAATTATTCCATCATGAGTTTAGCGGTCTTCATAAGACCGCTATGCTTTTGGCGTTGTCAGCCGGAGCCTCAAGCATTTTGGGACTTTTTCGCGACCGTCTTCTTGCAGGTCATTTCGGGGCGAGCCGATTGTTGGATATTTACTACGCCTCTTTTAAAATTCCAGACCTTTTGTATAATATCATAGCTCTTTCTCTTGTCTCGGTTACCGTTTTGATACCTATGTTTTTAGAGAAGGTGCGTCGCTCTGATAAAGACGCCCATCTGTTTTTAAACGGGATTTTTACCGTCTTCCTTTCGCTTATGATTTTTCTGGCGTTGGGATTATTTTTTTTCACTCCCTACTTAAGCCGTTTAGTTGCCCCGGGCTTTTCTCATCAAGATCGCGAAAGTCTCGTCAGTTTGACGAGGATTATGCTTCTCTCGTCAATTTTACTCGGTTTATCCAATCTCCTTTCAAGCGTTATCCAATCCTTTCGGCGTTTCTTTATCTACGCCTTGAGTCCTATTTTCTACAATGCGGGTATCATTTTCGGCATTCTTTTTTTATACCCGATTTTTGGTATGAGAGGTTTGGCCTTCGGTGTTGTTTTTGGAGCGTTTCTTCATGCCTTTATTCAAGTTCCGGGTTTGATTAGACTCGGATTTTTTCCTCGCCTTACGCGGAAAATAGCTTTTTCAGATATGATAAAAGTGGTAAAATTCTCCTTGCCACGTTCTCTGGGGTTGGGGATGCAACAGATTCTTCTTGTGTTTATCACCGCTATGGCTTCCGCAATGGCGGCCGGGAGTATTGCGGTTTTCAATTTTTCTCTCAATTTGCAATCAGTCGTTCTTATGGTGGTCGGGATAAGTTACAGTGTCGCCGCTTTCCCAACATTGGCAAAATTATTCGTCAATAATAAAAAAAAGGAATTTTTGGAGCAAACCATTTCCGCGGCTCGTCAGATACTCTTTTGGTCTTTTCCCGCCTCAATCCTCCTTATTGTTCTTCGCGCTCAGATAGTGAGAGTTATTCTTGGAACGGGTAATTTTACATGGAATAATACGAAGCTTGTCGCCGCGAGTTTGGCTCTTTTCTCTCTTTCAATCACTGCTCAAGCCTTGGTCGTTCTCTTTGTGAGAGCGTTCTATGCCGCCGGAAAAACGAAGAAACCTTTTATGATAAATGTTTCTTCGTCGTTGGTAATAGCGGTTTTGGCGCTTTTAATTGTTCATATTTTTGCTCTCTATCCTTCCGTGAGAAATATTTTTGAAAGGATATTGAGGGTAAAGGGGGTTGGTGGTATGGACATATTGGCGCTTACTTTTTCATTTTCGGTGGGAATGATACTGAATGTCATAATTTTGATAAGGTCTTTTTCAAGTTTTTTCCAATATTCGGTGATTACAAAAATAAAAAGGACACTCATACATGTTATCTCAGCTTCAATTTTAATGGGAGCGATGTCTTATTTCGTTTTAATTATTTTGGGGGAGTTCTTAAATACCAAGACTTTTATTGGTATTTTCTCACAAGGTTTCATTGCCGGAATTTTGGGAATAGCGGTTTGGTATTATTTCTTGATATTTGTAAAGAATCGCGAACTTAAAGAAATCACCGATTCTATCAAACAAAAATTCTGGAAAACTCAGGTAATCGCTCCCGCTCCGAGAGAATTAGAATTGTAGGACTTTCGTTTGCTACATTCAAGTTTCTAACGCAACACCTGTTTTCTGATAGAATACTTCATAAGGGGTCAAACCGCAATGTCGCTTTCTCGGACGAGTG
>QIJB01000004.1 GCA_003231675.1 Candidatus Campbelliibacteriota bacterium
TATTCATTTGTATCAATATGTTTGGAATTAAAACGGCTTTCAAACAAGGGTCCGCGCCTCTTATTTTTAATATTTATGTATTTTGCTATGGAGGTGTTGCATTTGCGAATGAAATCAGAGGTTCCATTATCCCTTAATTCTTTCAATAAAAGATGATAATGATTCGGCATAATACAATAAGACAAAATGTCCACCAGTTTTTCCCCTCGCGCGGCAATTTCAATCGCCCTTTCATTTGTTGAGTAACGACCGGTTCTTAGGTAATCAAAAGCCTCGCCGGATGCGGTGGAATTGGCCAACAGGAAAGCCAACATGAGCCTGTCCGCATTCCTGGAATTCTTGAAGTATGGAGCGCTCAATAAAGTTCTGATGTATATGTGATAATGTTCGTTTGGAACGAATTTTACTTTTCTCACCACAGATTATTTAGCGACGAAGTCCGGTGTCGTCGCTATGAATGGGGGGTGGTTTGTGCTATGATTTTGGCAATGATAGGAATAAAAACGCAGAAAATGCGGTGGCGCGCCACCGCTGATATCATCTTGTTTCTAAGTATTCTTTTTGCTCCTTGGTATTATCCGGTTTTTTTTGCCGTTCTTTTCATAATTTTATTTCCTTCATTCTGGGAGGCGGTGGCCGCAGGAATCATTATGGATGCCATATATTATGCTCCTGCTGGGGGGGAGACCGCTTTTTATCACCATTTCGGACTTTTTACGTTTTTGGCGTTATTTTTAACGCTTATTTCGCTAAAAATAAAAAAACAATTAAGGATATGATTGCTAGGCGCTTATAAACAATATGCGATGAAAAATAGAAAAATATGTTTGGAAAGAAAAAAAAATATGAACCGAATATTCATCCTGACGAGATTTTTATGGATGCGAAAAATATCCCCGGCTTTGAAGTGGAACGGTTTGAGGGAGTCATAGAAAAACCGATTAGCAGAAAATCCTTTTGGGCGCTAGGTATCTTTTTTGCGGCGGTAATCCTTATTTTCGCGGTCAAGATTTTTTCTCTCCAAGTTGTTTACGGGAGATCCTTTGCTTTAAGGAGCGAAAATAACAGGCTAAGAAAAGTTTCCATTCTCCCAAACAGGGGAATAATCTACGACAGGAACGGAAAAAAACTGGCGTGGAATGGTATGGACTCAAGGTCTTATTCAAATCTTCCCGGCTTAGACAATGTTATCGGGTATGTCGGTTTCCCTTCGAAGAAAGATAGTCATTCGGAAAAAGAATTATTTTCCAAAGAAATGGTGGGCAAAGACGGAATTGAAAAAAAATATAACAATATTTTAAAGGGCAAGGTGGGTCTTAAATTGATGGAAACCGATTCAAAAGGCAAACTTGTTTCTGAGAGCGTCCAGAGAAATCCCCAAAACGGACAGAGCGTGGTTCTTTCAATTGACGCCAATCTTCAGTCAAAATTTTTTAAAATACTGAAATCAGTATCCGATGGAAGAGATTTTCTCGGAGGAGCCGGTCTGCTCATTGATGTAAAAAACGGAGAAATACTGTCCATGGTGACTTATCCGGAGTATGATTCCGCTGTTTTGTCGCGCGGGGGTCCGAAAGAAGAAATTAAAAAACTGATAAACAACAAAAATAAACCATTTTTAAACAGAGCGATTTCCGGTCTTTATTCTCCGGGTTCAATAATTAAACCGCTAATGGCGGTGGCCGCTTTGAACGAACACATTATTTCTCCGGAAAAGAAAATATTCAGTTCGGGAAAAATATCTCTTCCAAACCCTTACTTTCCCGGTAAGCGGAGTGTTTTTTTGGATTGGAAGGCGCATGGTTGGGTTGATATGCGTCGAGCGCTTGCCGTTTCTTCGGATGTTTATTTTTATGAAATTGGGGGAGGTTTTGAAGACCAGCGCGGGTTGGGAATAAAAAAGATAATGGAATATTCCCATAAATTTGGTTTGGGATCTTTGACGGGTATTGATTTAGCTGGCGAAAAAAAAGGATTGGTGCCAAGCCCGGAATGGAAAAAAAATAATACTTCCGATTCCATGTGGAGAATAGGGGATACTTACAACACCAGTATAGGGCAAGGTTTTTATCAAGTAACTCCGATTCAAATGGCCGTTTATGTGTCCGCCATCGCCAATGGGGGGAAAATATTAACTCCTCGCTTAACCAAGGTTCCAAACAAAGGAGATTTCAAAATTGTTTCCAGGGACTTGGGCATTCCCGCAGCATATTTCAAAGTTGCCAGAGAGGGGATGCGAATGTCCGTCCTATTGGGGACTTCATCCGGATTGAACATTTCGTCGGTCAAAATAGGCGCGAAAACAGGAACTGCTCAAGTGGGCATCAGCAAAAAACATGTTAACTCATGGGTTATGGGGTTTTTCCCTTACGATAAACCAAGGTTTGCTTTTGTGGTTGTTATGGAAAAGGGTCCCTCAGAAAATCTTGTCGGAGGGCTTTATGTGGCGCGTCAGCTCTTTGACTGGATGAGCCTTAACACTCCGGAGTATTTGTATTAAGGCGTTAAATCGAGTGAATCACAACGCCGATATCCGTTGTGATTCACTTCGGCTCTAAAAGTCGCAACCTGTTTGATAATTTGCAAAAATAATATTTTTATAATACAATAAGCTTAATGGATAATTCAGAATACTTAAGCAAAGAGCGTCTCAAAGAAATCAAAGAGGAACTTGAGGATCTAAAGACCAATAAACGTAAGGAGGTTGCTGAGCGTCTTGAGTATGCCAAGAGTCTTGGAGATCTTTCGGAAAATTCAGAATACGATGAGGCTCAGGATCAGCAGTCATTTCTTGAAGAAAGAATATTACACCTTGAAGACATCACAAGAAGAGCAGTCGTGATAACCGGGCATAAAGGGGATAAGGTTGGAATTGGATCATCTGTCAAGATTAAAAAGATTAGTTCAGGGGAAACGAAAGAATATAAGATTGTGGGACCTGAGGAAGTGGATGTTTCAAACGGAAAAATATCAAATCACTCTCCGATAGGGATGGCGCTCATCGGAAAAAAGAAAGGCGAAGAAATAAAGGCTTTGGGACCGAATGGGGAATTGCACTATAAAATAATTGACATATCGTAGCCAACCCGCAAGTCGCGAGCGGAATTTTAAATTTGCGTGGCGGAGACTGATTGACGGATTATAAACTTAATCGGGAAATTCAAGGAAGTAGTTTGAATTTCCGTCATGGAATGACTTCTTTTGAAGAAATAAGAAACGAAAGAGTTAAAAAACTCCAATTGCTTAAAGAAAAGGGAATCAACCCTTTTCCTGTTTCGGTTGCGCGCGATTTTGAGGTGACGGAGGCGCTTAGCCGTTTTTCCGAACTTGAAAAGAAGAAAAAGAAAATCCGCTTGGTTGGAAGGATAAAGACCGTCCGCGGGCACGGGGGGTCGGTTTTTTTTGACTTTTTTGACGGAACTGGAAAGATGCAGGGATACATCAAGAAGGACGAAGTGGGAGAAGAAAGTCACACGCTTTTTTCCGAAACCGTGGATATCGGAGATTTTCTTGAGCTTACGGGAGTTCTTTTTAAAACCAAAAGAAAGGAAAAAACCCTCAAGGTGACGAAATGGAGGATGATTGCCAAATCGCTCAGACCCCTGCCGGATAAATGGCACGGACTTCAGGATGTTGAGGAAAGGTACAGAAAACGCTACCTTGATATTTTAATGAACGAGGAGGTGAAAGAAAGATTTATCTTGCGTTCAAAGATTATTTCCGAGACGAGGGATTTTCTCAACAAAGAGGGGTATCTTGAAGTGGAAACGCCCATTCTTCAGCACTTGGCGGGAGGCGCCATGGCCGAGCCTTTTAAGACTCATCACAATGCCCTTGATATGGACTTATACCTCAGAATCGCTCCGGAGCTCTATCTTAAGAAAATATTGATTGGCGGTTTTGAAAAAATTTACGAACTGGGAAGAAACTTCAGGAATGAGGGGATAGACGCCACGCATAACCCTGAATTTACGATGTTGGAATTGTATGCCGCCTACAAAGACGCGGCGTATCTTCGCGGTTTTACCGAGAAGCTTTTGAAATCCATTGCCAAGGGCGCCCTTGGCAAGACCCAGTTTGTTTTTGGAGAACATAAGATATCATTCGCGAAGAAATTCAAAGTCGTTTCCTATTACGATATTCTCAAGAGCCACGCTCTCATCGCGGATCCGAAGAACGCCCCGCGGGAGGATATCGCTCTAAAGGCGAAACAGTTGGGCGTTAAAGTTGAGGATTTTGAGACGAAGGCTAAAATACTGGACAATATCTACAAAAAAATGTGCCGACCAAAGTTGGTCCAGCCCACCTTTATCGTTGATTATCCGGTCGGCGCTTCTCCGTTGGCAAAAAGGAAAGATGAAGACCCTGATTTCATTGACAGGTTTCAGTTGGTTGTGGGCGGGATAGAAATCGTGAACGCCTTTTCCGAATTGAATGATCCTGTTGATCAACGAGAGAGATTTGCCGCCCAAGACAAAGCGAAAGCGGCGGGTGAAAAAGATGTTTCTCCAAGCGACGAAGATTATTTGGAAGCTATGGAATACGGAATGCCTCCGGCGGCCGGTTTGGGTGTCGGCATAGACAGATTGATAATGCTTTTGACGGATACTCACAATATAAAAGAAGTGGTTTTGTTCCCGACCATGAAACCGAAAAGCCAGGGTGTATCATAATCTTTATGCTTGACAAATTGATAAGATTATGATAATCTCTAAACAGTGATAGGTTGGCTCCAACCCCGCACTGAGGGTTCGGGAAGCCTAGTTTTTCAAACCGTATTATGGTTTGAAAAACAGCCTATTAAAACTGCAAGCATCAAAACTGCAAGACAAAGAAGGGAGGGTTCCCATATTTGGGTATTTATGACAACCCCACCCCTTTGTCAACTACGGCCCCGCCTTGTTATAAGGCAAAAAGGGGCCTTTTTTTTATTCACCTTTGTTTTTGGTGTCGTTTTGTTATCCACAGGTTGATTTTGGAAATGGGAGAAAGTGGTGTATAATGTAAGCAATGTGGGAGAAAGTGGATAAACCTGTGGATAGTGTGGATAAGTTTTACTAATTGATTCGCAATCAGTAAAAGTTATCCATCCGCCTCGGGCGGATATCCAAGGGAAAGAGAAGGGAAGCGAAGCGGAGAGCCATACCAATAAATATTTATGTTAATAGGAGAATACAAACATTCGGTTGACGCAAAGAAAAGGACGGCTGTTCCGGCTAAATTCAGGAAGGAAATAGGGAAGAGGGCGGTCATCACAAGAGGACTGGACAAGTGTTTGTTCGTGTATCCGATGAAAGAATGGGAAAAAGTGGCGGAGAAACTGAGTGAGCTTCCGACGGGTCAGGCGGACACAAGGAATTTTGTCAGGAATATGTTTTCCGGAGCGGTTGACGTTGATATAGACGCTTTGGGAAGAATCTTAATCCCCGATTATTTGAAGGAATACGCGGGCTTGGGAGACAAAGCCGTGATTGTGGGAGTTTACAAGCGTCTTGAGATATGGAACGAAGAGAATTGGGAAATTTATAAGAAACGTGTTGAAAAAGAGACGGATGTCTTGGCGGAAAAATTAGGAGAGTTGGGAGTTTATTAAAAATGACACACATCCCCGTTTTATTAAAGGAAGTGATGGAGTATTTGGACCCGAAACCGGGAGATATAATATTGGACGCGACATTGAACGGAGGAGGGCACGCCGAGGAGATATTGAAAGAGGTAGGAGAGAATGGAAAGTTGATTGGAATAGAGCAAGACATGGAAGTGCTGGAAAAATTGAAATTAAGAATAGAAGGGAATGAATTATGGGAGAAGGCGAGTTTAATAAATGGAAATTTCAGAAATTTGGACGAGTTATTGGCTCTTTGTAAAATAGAAAAACTGGACGGGGCGCTCTTTGATTTCGGGCTCAGCTCCCTTCAATTGGATGAGTCGGACAGGGGATTCTCTTTCCAAAGAAACGCGCCCCTGCTGATGACATTCAAGAGCGGACCCGGACCGAATGATTTGACTGCCGCCGACATCGTTAATGATTGGGGTGAGAAGGATATAGCCAATGTCCTTTACGGATATGGCGGAGAGAAATACAGCAGGAGAATCGCGAGGGGTATTGCCGAGGCGCGGAAAAAAAAGAGGATTCAAACGACATTCGCTTTGGTGGAGATTATAAGAAAAAGCGTTCCGGCCGCTTACAGAAGGGGAAGAATAGATTGTTGCACGAGAAGTTTTCAGGCGTTGAGAATAGCGGTAAATGATGAGCTCAATGTCATTGAAGAGGGAATTAAGAAGGCATGGGAGATGTTATCCGAGGGTTCAAGAATCGTGACTATTTCTTTTCATTCACTGGAAGACAGAATAGTTAAGAATTTTTTTAAGGAAGAGGCGAAAAATGGGAAAGGGAAAATTCTAACCAAGAAGCCCCTTGTTCCGTCGGATGAAGAGATATTCCTTAACCCGAGATGCCGAAGCGCCAAATTGCGGGCGATGGAAAAAGGCGTTCAGGCTGAGTAAAGGACAAAGAGAAATTTTATAAAAAAATATGACAAGCGCAAGTAAAACAATAAGAGCGAGAATATTTATCGTTCTTTTGGGTGGGGTTCTGGCAATGGCCGGTTTTTATCTTTATTTCGTTCAGGCGACAGTTTCCGACATAGTGGCGAAGGAACAAAATCTGCATCAAATAAAAGAATTATCCTTTGAACGTGAAAGTCTGGAGGAAAATTATTTTAAACTATCGGATGGGCTTGATTTTGAGAGCGCCCACGTTCTTGGGTTCGTCAACCAAAGACAAGCCGATATTATTGCCGGACAAACCTCCTTCGCGAAACGTTAATATGAGAAATGATTTTATTTTTCGCGTCAGGATTGTTTACTTTGTTTTTATTTTCTTCGCCGTCTTTATTGCCGGTAGATTGTTTTTGGTGCAGGTTGTCCGTGGAAACTATTACAAACAGAAAGCGAGTAACCAATATATTGCCCCCTCTGCCGATTATTTTGACAGGGGGACCATATATTTTGAAAAAAATGACGGCCAGCTTATTTCCGCCGCCACCGTTAAAAAGGGATATCTTTTGGCAATCAGTCCGAAAAATATCAAAAACCCGGAATTGGCTTATGAAAAGATAAAAAAAATATTGGCTCCCTCGGGCAAATCCGGTGTGGAGGATTTTTCCAGCCGGGATGATTTTTTAAGGCGCGCGGGAAAAACAGGGGATCCCTATGAAGAAGTCGCCCACAAATTGTCCAAAGAACAGGCGGAGGCTATAAGGAGCCTTAAATTGAGGGGCGTTAATGTTTATTCGCAATCTTGGCGTTTTTATCCGGCGAAAACGTTGGCTTCGCGCGAACTGGGTTTTGTAGGGTACAACGGCAGTAAACTGACCGGACGCTACGGTTTGGAAAAGTATTATAACGATATTTTGAGCAGAAATAATCCGGGTGAAAAATCCGTGAATTCTTTCGCCGAAATTTTTATGGGGCTGAAGAAAATAATAAGCAATGATTCCAAGGAAGGAGACATAGCCATTACTATTGAACCGATGGTCCAATCCATCTTGGAAATAAACTTGGAAAAAGTTTTAAAGAAATATAAGGCCGTTATGGCGGGGGGAATTGTCATAGAACCTTCAACCGGGAAAATATTGGCGATGTCGGCAAAACCTAATTTTAATCCCAATAAATATGGAGAAGCGGGAAATCTTTCTTTATTCCTCAATCCCGGAACTCAAAGTGTTTTTGAAATGGGTTCCATTATGAAACCTCTTACTTTATCAGCCGCGATGGACGAGGGAGCCATATCTCCGACGACCGTTTATGACGACAAAGGCTATGTGATATTGAACGGAAGAAGAATAGAAAATTACGATGGCAGAGGGAGAGGAAGGGTGGATATGCAACAGGTTTTGGATCAATCGCTTAACACTGGAGCCATTTTTGCCATGGAGCAAATGGGGAAAAATGAGTTTAAGAAATATTTGATAAATTACGGATTTGGGGAAAAAACAGGCATTGATCTTCCTGATGAGGTTCCGGGGATGATTTCCAATTTAAATAGCGGGCGGGAAGTTGAATTCGCCACCGCCTCTTTCGGGCAGGGAATCGCCGTAACGCCGATTGAGATGATTACGGCAATCTCTGCGCTCGCCAACGGAGGTCTGCTCATGAGACCGTATGTTGTTGAAGAAATAAAGAGTAAAGAGGGGACTGATAAAAAGATTGAGCCCAAAATAAGAAGGAGGGTTTTAAAAAAGGAAACATCTGAAAAAATAAACAGAATGCTCACGAAAGTGGTGGATGACGCCCTTCTCGGCGGAACCGTAAAACTGAAAAATTATACCATTGCCGCCAAAACCGGCACCGCCCAGTTGCACAAAGAAGGCGGAAGAGGGTATTACAAAAATGAATATGTGCATACTTTTTTCGGTTACGCTCCGGCTTTTAACGCCAAATTCGCCGTCCTTCTCTATTTGGTTAAGCCACAGGGGGTGAGATATGCCTCCCATTCATTGACGGAACCCTTTATGAATATAGTCAAATTTATGATAAACTACTATAAAATAAGGCCTGACAGATAAAATGCGGGATAAATTCAAAACGATGAAAAACAAAAAGCTATGATTAAAAATATTATTAAAAAAATCGTGATTTTCGTGCTTTATCTTGAGGCGAAACTCATTCTCAAGAAATATAAACCGAAAATAGTCGCCATAACCGGCACGGTCGGCAAGACATCAACGAAAGACGCCGTTTATGCTGTTCTCCGCAGGGAATTTTTCGCGCGCAAGAGCGCAAAAAGTTACAATGGAGAAATTGGAACGCCTCTCACGGTAATAGGCGCTGAAAACGCGTGGGGCAACCCCTTTTCTTGGCTTCTTGTGTTATTTAAAGGCCTAAGATTGCTCGTTGTGAAGCATGATTACCCCGATTTGCTTGTCCTTGAAGTGGGCGTTGACAGACCTGGCAATATGGATAAACTGTTGTCTTGGATAAAACCGAATGTCGCCATCATTACGCGGCTCGGAGGCGTCCCAGTTCATGTGGAATACTTTAGTGGCATTGATGACCTGGCGAAAGAAAAGGCAAAACTCATCAAGATTCTCAGACAAGAGGATTACGCCATCTTAAATGGTGATGATGAGGCGGTTTTAAGTATGGAAAACAAAACAAAAGCCAATATTATAACTTACGGTTTCTCGCGCGAAGAGAAAGGAGAGAAATTAGATTTGATGGCATCCAATTATCACATTGTTTACAGAATAGAGGGAGAGAGGGAAATACCTGAGGGCATTACCTTTAAAGTTGATTACAATGGGAAGATAGTGCCCATTCGCCTTTATGATGTTTTTGGGGAGCAGGCGGTTTACAATGTCTTGGCGGCAATGGCGGCGGGAAGTGTTTTAGGCTTAAATATGGTTGAGATGGCGGAATTGCTTTCAATTTACAAATCTCCCCCGGGAAGACTCAAGCTCCTTGACGGAATAAAACACACGTTCATTATTGATGACAGCTATAATTCTTCTCCTGTGGCGTTGGAAACGGCAATCAAAGTTTTAGAGGGAATCCCGGCAAAAAGAAAAGTCGCCGTCTTGGGCGATATGTTGGAACTCGGGAAATACACCATTGACGAGCACAAAAAAGCCGGGAGAATGGTAAAAGGTGTTGCCGATATTCTCTTCACCGTCGGACCGCGGTCAAAATTCACCGCCGAGGAGGCGAGAGCGCTCGGATTTGATAAGGAAAACATTTTTGAATTTTCCACCTCCGACGAAGCGAAAACCGTTCTTCAGGATACAATTAAGGAGGGAGACTTGATTCTCATCAAAGGTTCGCAGTCAATGAGAATGGAGAAAATCGTTGAAGAAATAATGGCGCATCCGGAACTCAAGAAAGAACTTCTCGTCAGGCA
>QIJB01000070.1 GCA_003231675.1 Candidatus Campbelliibacteriota bacterium
GGCGTCGTGCAAGGCGCCGAGGCCATGGGGCATCGCGTCACTATACAGGAAGATGCCCAAGCAGAGAGGGAGGCGATGGCTGCCGTCGCCCAGAGCGTCACCGCAGAGGCCGAGACCTTTGCGGAAAAGACCGCCCGGAAAGAGGCGGAATTACTGAGGAAGGCGGCCGCCCTCAGAAGAGAGGCCGCAGAGGTGGAGGCATCAGCCGTCGCTGTGGCGACAGCCTCCAAGGAAAGAATAGAAAAGGTAAACGAGGTCCAGAAGGCATTCAGCTTCTGATTCCTCCGATTATATCCCCGGAAAGGCGCACCTTTCCGGGGACTTTTGTTTCGAGAATGGAAATTTCAGAAATTTTCTGATAGCATATAACGAATGATTTTCAGAAGACTTTTTTTTATTTTTTTAACGGCGACGCTTTTTGCGGCTCCCTTTTTTAATTTTTCCTACGCGGCGGAGAAGCCGGTTACCGTAACTCTGTTCCACGGCGAGGAATGCCCTCATTGCCAAGCGGAGCGCGCCTTTCTCGGCGAGTTGAGTATGAGGTTCGGCATAATAAGAAGAACAGAAAATTATTTTTGGATACGGCGAAAAAACTGGAAATAAAAAGTTTGGCGGTTCCGCTCACAATCATTGGAGATGAATATATGATCGGTTTTGACAAGCCCGAGAACTCAGGCGAAAAGATAAAACAAATGATTGCCAATCTGGACGGAGAAAGTTCAAAGGCGGTTCAAAAAGAGGAAAAGGTTAAAATTCCGCTATTCGGAGAGGTTGGCGTGAAAAGCCTTTCCCTACCGGTTCTATCCGTTGTTTTAGGGACTTTGGACGGCTTCAATCCGTGCTCAATGTGGGCGTTGCTTGTCCTTTTGACGATTGTAATCGCCACCGGTTCCCGGAAAAAAGTGTGGCTGGTGGGAGGAGTGTTTATCCTCACTTCCGCCGTTTCGTATTTTCTTTTTATGGCGGCGTGGCTGAACGCTTTCATATTCATCGGATATTTTTCTTTCGTTCAGTTTGCCATCGGTTTGGTGGCGATAATTGCCGGAGCCGTTTCCATAAGAGAATTTTACAAATTCAAACCGAATGTTTGCGAAGTTTCCACACCCGAACAGAAGAAAAAATTAAGCGAAAGAATCAAAAGAGTCCTGCGTTCCGCTTCTTTGCCGATGATGCTCCTGGGTGTGGTGGCAATCGCCTTCTCCGTCAACCTTATTGAGCTTTTGTGCTCCCTCGGGATTCCGGTTATTTTCACAAAAACACTCACGATGTATCACTTGGCGTCTTGGAAATATTACGGATATATCGGTCTTTACGATTTTTTCTATATGCTGGACGATATCATCGTTGTCGCAATAGCGGGATTTTCAATGAAGTTTTTTCTTTTCAACAGCGGATATTCTCGTTGGTCGCGTTTGGTCGCCGGAATTTTGATGCTTGTTTTGGGCGCCATTTTTCTTCTTAAACCAGAGTTGTTAATGTTCGGTTCCTAATCCTTTCCGTCGTTTTCCGGCACAGCCGGCCTTTAGGCGCTAAGCAATGGAGCTGTGATTGACTTATTTGATGCTATTTGTTAGCATACAAACTGTACCCGAGAAGAGGGTGTTTTAATTTGTTATGGCTTTATCCGATATTTTTAAAAAGAAAAAGGAAGGGGCTCGTTTTGAAAGAAATCTGAAAGAAAAAGAAGAAGTAAAAAAAGAATCTGCCAAAGAACCAGCTCCCTCCAAGGAAGAAAAGAAGCCCAAAAGCGCGGTAAAAAAATCCGCTTTTTCTTCGGCTGTTTTGATTGCCCCGCATGTCACGGAAAAGGCCACTGCGTTGGGTGGACAAGCGGCTTACATTTTTAAAGTGAGAAAAAAGGCGAACAAACCGATGGTAACCAGAGCTATAAAAGAAGCTTATGGCATTTACCCGAGGAAGGTCGCGATTGTGAATTCCCCTACGAAGAGAAGGTTTGTGAGAGGAAAACGAGGGGTAAAGTCCGGTTTTAAGAAAGCGATAGTTTATTTGAAAAAAGGAGATAAGATAGAGGTATAATGAAAACATACAAACCGACAACACCGTCAAGAAGGCATATGACCGGAATAAATTACCGGGAAGTTTTGACTGCCTCAAAACCGCAGAAAAATTTGACGAAAGGCTTTAAAAGAGCAAAAGGGAGGAATTCAGCCGGAAGAATAACCGTCCGCCATAAAGGTGGCGGATCTAAAAGGCTTTACAGGGACATTGATTTTAATTATGGAAAAAATGATATTCCGGCGGTTGTAAAGACGATAGAATATGATCCGAACAGGTCGGGTTTTATCGCCTTGATTGCTTACGCGGATGGAGAAAAGAGGTATATTCTCGCTCCGGCGCAGATTAAACCGGGAGATAAAATAATCGCTTCTGAAAAGGCGGAGATTAAGCCGGGGAACAGGCTTCCTCTGGAAAAAATGCCTGTTGGAACGTTTGTTTACAATATTGAATTGAAACCGGGATCGGGGGCAAAGCTTGGAAGGTCAGCCGGAAATTACGCCGAAGTAATTGCCCATGACAAGCAGTATGCCATGATTAAGCTCCCTTCCGGAGAAGTGAGAAAAATTCCCGAAAAAGCGTGGGCGAGTATCGGGCAGGTTTCCAACAGTGAGCACCGATTGGTGGTGATAGGAAAGGCCGGTCGTTCAAGATGGATGGGCATCAGACCGACGGTTCGCGGCTCCGCCATGAATCCGGTTGACCACCCATTTGGAGGAGGGGAAGGAAGAGCCGGAGCTGGAATGAGAAGGCCGAAAAACAAATGGGGGAAAGGGGTAAGGGGAGTGAAAACGAGAAAAAGCAAGAAATATTCCAACATTTTTATTATAAGCAGGAGAAAGAAAAAGAAACGATAATTTTATGGCAAGATCAATTAAAAAAGGTCCCTATGTGGATGAAAAATTATTGAAGAAAATAAACGCCGTGAATCCGGATGACGGCGCGGTTATTAAGACTTGGGCAAGACGCTCCCAGATATCCCCGGAAATGGTTGATTACACTTTTGGCGTGCATAACGGAAAAGATTTTATTCCCGTTAGGGTTACGGAAGACATGGTCGGACATCGTTTGGGCGAGTTCAGTCCAACAAGGAAATTTATTAAGCACGGAGGAAAGATGCAAAAAGAATTGGAGCAGAAGAAGAAGGATGCTGAAATAGCGTCCGCTAAAGCGGCTAAGACAGTATAATAATATGGCAAAGATAACGGCAAAATTGAATTATTATCATTTAAGTCCACGCAAGGTTCGCCTTGTGGCGGATTTAATCAGAGGTAAAGAGGTTAATGACGCTCTTGCCCATCTTAAATTTGCCGCGAAAAGATCGGCGCCGGTTATGGAAAAACTGCTGAAATCGGCGATAAGCAACGCCAAGAACAATAATAAAATAGACATTGACAGCGCAATTTTGTATATTAAAGAAATCAGAGTTGATGAGGGCCCGGCTTATAAGAGATGGAGACCGGTTTGGAGGAGGATGGCGCATCCTTACAAGAAAAGAACTTCTCACATTAACATTGTTTTGGAGGAGAAAAAAGAAGAGGCGAAAAAATAAATTTAAAATTATGAGTAAAACAGTTCATCCATATGCATTCAGAATAGGAGTCATTCGCGGCTGGAAATCGCGATGGTTCAACCTGCGTAAATACAGGTTTTTCTTGAAGATGGATATTTTGATAAGAGAGTGGCTTGAAAAGAAATTAAGGGGAATGTATGTTGAATCAATTGAAATAGAGAGATCTCCCAACAGGATGAATGTCATAGTAAAAACATCAAGACCCGGTTTGGTGATAGGGAGAAAGGGAGAAGGTTCAGAAAAATTAAAAAATGAGATTCGGAAAAAGATAGCCAAAATGGGGTTGGAAATTCCTAGAGAAATTAATTTGAATGTTGAGGAAGTCCGTTTCCCTGAAACGCGCGCCAAAATAGTGGCTCAAATGGTGGCTGAAAATCTTGAAAAAAGATTCCCCTTCAGGAGGGTGATGAAACAGACTATTGAGAAAGTGATAGCCAATAAAGATGTGAAAGGGGTAAAGATAGCTTTGGCGGGGCGATTGGGTGGCGCGGAAATGAGCAGAAGGGAATGGCTAAAGAGAGGTCGCATACCTTTGCAGACATTGAGGGCCGATGTTGATTTTGCCTCAGAGAGGGCGCATTTGCCCTACGGGCACTTAGGCATAAAGGTTTGGATTTATAGGGGAGAAATATTAGAATAAAATGGCGTTATTTCCAAAAAAAGTAAAATTCAGAAAATGGCAGAGAGGGAGGATAAATCCCAAAAAGAAACAGATTGCGACAAGAGGAGCGAGGATTGTTTTTGGTTCTTACGGGCTGAAAGCGGAAGAACCAAAATGGATAAAATCCAACCAAATTGAAGCGGCGCGGCGCGCAATGAGCCGCTTTGTTCAGAAAAACGGAAAAATTTGGATAAGAATTTTTCCGGACAAGCCGATAACCGCCAAGGCTGCCGAGGTTGGGATGGGTAAAGGGAAAGGAGATTTAATTGGTTATGTCGCGCCGGTAAAGACGGGAACAATTATTTTTGAAATTGACGGAGTTAATTGGGAAACAGCGCGGGAGGCTTTGCGCAAGGCCGGAGCAAAATTGCCTTTAAAAACAAAGATAATTACAAGAGCATAACGCGAATCAATGAATGATGCCGAAATGCAATAAGTAAAATATTGACAACTCGCATCATTTTCATAAGATTAACAAATTAGCATCATATTATGGCAAAGAAATTAAAAGGAAAAGTTGTTTCGGACAAAATGGAGAAAACCGTTGTTGTTTCGGTGGATAGTTATAAAAAACATCCGAAATACAAAAAATATATCAGCGTGAGCAAGAAATATAAAGTTCATGATGAAAAAAATGAATATAAGGTTGGAGACAAAGTCTTGATTGAAGAACGTAGACCAATATCAAAGGACAAACATTTTGCGGTCGTGGGGAGATTATAAATAAAGATTTAAAAGTTTTTATTTTAAACGGACTTTCCTGTAAGCGGAAAAAAAAATATGATTCAAACTCAAACAAAACTAAATGTGGCTGACAATACCGGAGCTAAAATAATTCAGGTTATTAAAGTTCTCGGAGGAAGCCGAAGGCGTTACGCGCGCATCGGCGATATTATCGTCGTTTCTGTCAAATTGTCGGAGCCAAGAAAGATGGTGAAGAAGAAAGATGTTCTCCATGCTTTGGTTGTCAGACAGAGACAGTCTTTTAGGAGAAAAGACGGTTCTTATATCCGTTTTGACGAAAATGCCGCCGTTATCATTGACAAGGGAAAGAAGGAGCCTAAAGGGGGAAGGATTTTCGGTCCAATTCCGAGAGAGATTCAAGAGAGAGGTTATAACAAGATAATTTCATTGGCATCGGAGGTTGTTTAGAAAAAATAAAGCGACAAAATTTTCATGAAAATAAAAATAGATGACAAAGTAAAAATAATCTCGGGCAAGGATAAAGGGAAGGCGGGAAAAGTCACTCATGTTTTCCCAGAAAAGAATAAGATAGTGGTTGAGGGAGTGGGTATTGCCAAAAAACATTCAAAACCGAAAAAACAGGGTCAAAAAGGACAAATTATTCAAATGCCGACTCCTCTTGATGCTTCAAATGCCATGTTGGTTTGCTCTTCCTGTTCAAAACCGGTTCGCTCGGGGAAAAAGAAAGTTGGGAAAAAAAATGTTCGCGTTTGCAAAAAATGCGGAGGCGAACTGTAAGATAAACCATTGTCCAAAAACACGCATCGTCCAACGGCGCGTGTTTTTGGTTTGGAGAAGATTTGTTTATGTTATAATAGTTTTTAATGGTATCTGCCTCTAAAAATACATCAAACTCTCCTTTCGGCGCGAATGAAACGCGGCCGGTTCTTCCTATGGAAGGATGCCATTTCTCCGGATTTTCTCTCATGGAAACTCTTGTTGGCACCGCTTTAATGCTGCTTGTTTTTGTTTCCATTTTCGGAATCTTTAATATGGGAATTAAACTTGTCGGCAGGGTTAAAGCGAAAGCGGGGGCCACCGCTCTGGCGACAGAACGTATGGAATTGATAAGGAATCTTCCATATAGTGAAGTGGGGACTATCGGGGGAATGGTTTCTGGGAATATTCCCCAGACTGAAATAATCGTCTTAAACGGCATTCAATACACAAGAACCGTTTTCGTTAATTATGTAGATGACCCAAAAGATGGAGAAGGAAACAATGATGAAAACGGCATCGTCGCCGATTATAAGGTAGTAAGGGTTGAAGTGACCTGGCCGAACTCATCTAAACCCACTGTTTTTGTTTCTAACATCGTCTCGAAGGGAATTGAAACTTTACAAGGAGGGGGGACACTTAAAATAAACGTTTTTGACGCGTCTGTTCTCGCGGTCTCATCGGCGCAAGTTCACATTGAGAATTCTTCCGCCAATCCGCCGATTTCCACGAATGTTCTTACTAATTCGGATGGGAAAATAGTTTTTCCCGCCGCAACGACCACCTCCGCCTACGAGGTTACCGTTACCAAGGACGGATACAGTACGGCCAAAACTTACACGGCTGACGCGTATAATGTCAGCCCTAATCCTGCAAACCTTACCGTCTTGGAAGGACAAACGACTGAGGCAAGCTTTGTTATAGATAAGTTGAGTTCCAAAACGATAAAAACATGGGAACCTGTAAAGGATTTTTATTGGAATGATACTTTTGATGATTGGCTGAAGGTATCCGATTATGCGAGCACGACGGCGAGCACTACTGAGAACGGCGGAGCGGCTGTCTTGGAGGAAGAGTCCCCCGGTCTCTATTTTCCCTCAGGATATTTAATGTCCGAAGACATAAGCGCGGACAGGCTGGTTGCTTGGGGAAACCTTTCTTGGACTGATAATCTTTTGGCGAGCACGACCGCTGAATACAGGGTTTTGTATTTCAATGGTTCTGGCTACTCTTTGATTTCTGATGCGGATTTACCCGGGAATGCCACCGGATTTGATATTTCCCCGGTTGATTTGAGTGGGTTGTCCACGAGCACATATTCAACTTTGAGATTAAAGGCCGACTTAGCAACGGAAAAGCCGGGCAGGACTCCGGAGCTTCTTGACTGGAAAGTTTTATGGAGAGCCGGACCGTTTCCGCTCGCAAATGTTGCTTTTCATATGAAAGGACAGAAAACCATAGGCAAAGACTTGAATGATGATCCTATTTACAAGTATTCAGAAGATCTTTCCACCGGCGCCGACGGGACACTCCAAATTGACAATTTAGAATTTGACATTTACGATATAACCGTTGATGGGGTCGCGTCCGGCTACGACATATCCGAGTCATGCCCCTTCCAACCGGTAAATATTTCTCCGGGGACATCCAATACGACCAATCTGACTCTGGTTGCCCATTCAAGCGACAGTCTTTTGGTTTTTACCAAGGATGATGCAGGCAATGTCCTCCCTGGCGTCAGCTCCAGACTTTATAAGTCCGGTTATGATGAGACACTTACAACTTCATCTTGCGGCCAGGTTTTTTTCACTCCTCTCGTTAATCAAAATTATATTTTGGAAGTGTCCAAAACCGGCTACGAAACATCCAGTTCAACGGTTGATGTGGCAGGGCAGTCCCGTTTTGAAATAATAATGAATAAAATATGATGAATTTTAAAAAAGATTTTATCCGTTCTCCGCGAAACGGCTCGGGATTCACTCTTATTGAAACAGTGGCGGTTATTTCAATGACCGCTCTCATTTTTGCCGCCGTTTCTTGGGCAATCGTCTCATTTTATAGGGCGAATGCCTTTATCATTCAGCAGTCTTTTGCCATCAATAATGCAAGAAAAGGGGTGGAAAAAATGGTCAAGGAAATAAGAGAGGCGACTTATTCAGACACTGGGTCTTATCCGATAGTAAGCGCTTCTTCTTCGGAGTTTATTTTTTACAGCGATATTGACAAAGACAATAAGGTTGAAAGAATAAGATATACATTTAATGGAACCAATCTTGAGAAAGGTGAGATAAAATCCTCTGGAGATCCTTTAGTGTATGACCCGGTGAACGAAAAGGTTTCAGTTGCTTCAGAATACATCCGTAATTCGGCGCAACAGCCGGTCTTTTCTTATTTTGATTCTCAAGGTAATGAGGTTGTCAATTTGAGCAATGTCAGCGATATCAGTCTCGTGAAAATAAAATTGGTGGTCAATATTGTTCCCGGGCGAGCCCCTGAAGAATTCACGCTATATTCCACGGCTCAAATAAGAAATTTAAAAAATAATTTATAAATAATAAAGGGGAAAAATATAAATATGATTATTGGGAAAAAAAGGAAAAAACGGGCGAGAAGCCGAGAAAAGAAAGGGTCCATTACTCTGTTGGTGTTGGTTTTTGCTGGAATTATGCTAATGCTCTTGGGCGGAATGAGCGGTTTTCTTTTTGTCCAGAATCGCTTGCAGAATAAAAAGGCTGATAAGGAATCGGCTGTGCAGATAGCTGAGGCGGGTGTTGATTATTACAGTTGGTTTCTTTCCCATTATCCCGACGATTTAACCGATAAAACCGGGGTAAGCCCGGGACCATATGAACATGAATATTTTGACCCGCAGGGTTCCGCCATCGGAAAATTTTCTCTGGAGATAAATGGAAACAGCCAGTGCGGAATTCTAAGGTCTGTTGATATATCATCAACCGGTTGGACATACGACGATCCGGCCATCAAAAGAGAGGTTTCGGTTCGTTATGCGAGACCTTCCGTGGCTGAATACGCCTATATTATCAATGACAGTGTTTGGGCGGGCGCCGACAGACAAATAAAAGGGAAATATCATTCAAATGGAGGAATAAGAATGGATGGGGAAAACGACTCATTGGTCACGAGCGCCTCTCCGGAAGGGGTGTGGAAATGCACATCCTCTTTCGGTTGTAATCCCGCCACCGAAAAACCGGGTGTTTTCGGAGCGGGAAGCGGTTTTGATTTGTGGAGATTCCCGGTGGAGCCGATTGATTTTACCGGCATTACCGTTGATTTGTCAAAAATGAAAACGGCGGCCGAAAATTACGGGATTTACATCCCTCCTTCGGGGGCGAGAGGATATCACGCTATATTCAAAAGTGATGGGACCGTTGATATTTATAAGGTTACAAGGGTAAGCGACATTGGAAGTTACAGTAGCGACGAGGGGTGGCATCGGAGTCCTGAATACATATCCCGACAAACTTTTTACAATAACTATCCCGTTCCGTCGGACTGCAGCTTGATTTTTGTGGAGGATGATTTATGGGTTGAGGGAACCGTGGAAGGAAAAATATCAATCGCCTCCGCCGATTTGATAAATTCAAACGGGGTTACCGATGTTTGGCTTCAAGGAAATTTAACTTACAATCATCTTGATGGATCGGACGGTTTGCTTGTTATTGGAGAAAACAGTGTCCGCATTCCTCTTAAGTCTCCCGATAATATGGAACTGAGAGGAATTTTCGTCGCCCAGAAAGGTCATTTTGGGAGAAATTATTATGTGAGCACCGGTTCCTATAGGGTGCCGTATTATTTGCGTTCTTATGTCAAAAGGAATCTTCTTAAAATAACGGGCTCAATTGTGAGTAATGGCAGGGTCGGAACTCAATGGACTTCCTACGGGCTCTTTGTTTCAGGCTATAAAAACAGGGAAAACAGTTATGACAGAAATTTAATGTCCGACCCTCCGCCCATGACCCCTTTTTCTGACGACGAATACACCTTTATAAAATGGGAGGAAGTGAACTGATTCACTTCCTCCACGAGCTTGCGAGGGCGGAATGGAAGTGAACTGATTCACTTCCTCCACGAGCTTGCGAGGATAGAAATTCCCCAAATCCACCGAAACCGGGTTTCGGTGGATTTGGGAATAAAAAATTGACTTTGAGGTATAGGGATGAAAGTAAGCCCTTTAACATAAAAAATACAAACACACAGAAAAGGAGGTTAAAAATGAGAGAATTAAAACCGGGGAAAAAATCCCCGAAAGTATTGGAGGCCGAGAGATTTTTTGATAAATATCTCGTCGGGCATAAATTCGCAAAGAGAAAAATGTTGAGGGAACTCAACATTTATCACGCCGGCTTGAGGAGGCCGAATAAGGCCATCGGAGGCGTCATTTTTGTCGGCTCATCCGGAGTCGGCAAAACAGAGCTAGCCAGGCTTTTTGCCTGGGCCCTCCTCGGAGGGATTGATATGTATAAGCCGGGAGAGAGACCCCCCGCAAACATTTTCAGTTGTGGGGAATTTCAGGAGTCTTTCTCAATATCAAAGTTAGTCGGAGCTCCCTCCGGCTACGTGGGGCATTTCGACAGAAATGACCCCAAAAACAAGGGAAAGAAAGATCCAGCGCTTTTTTTACAGGAGACGCTGGACGAGCCGCATATAAAGCTCAAGGAGCGTAATCCAGTGATTCGCTCCTTGAGAGAGAGGCTTGATGCCGTGACCGCTGAGTATGAAGCTCTTGCCAGCCATTTCAATAAAGAGGCGCTAGAGCAGAAGCGGAAAATAAGGGTTGAAGCGCGAGAAATAATATCAAAAATAGGACCAAACCTCTCAGTCCTAGTCTTTGATGAGTTTGAAAAGGCCCACGAGGATGTGGGCAGAATACTCCTCCAAATTCTGGAGGAGGGCAAGCTGACACTTGCCAATAACGAAATCACTGACTTTTCAAACTCATATATCATTCTGACGTCAAATTTGGCGCAGAATGAAATAAGAAAAATCGTTTCTGGTCGGCCTGATACGGTCGGGTTTGGAGCGTTGGAAAAGACAATGGCGCTTTCCACGAGGGGGGCCATGGTGGGATCTATCGCCAGGAAGGCGGTTATGAAAACACTCCCCCCGGAACTTCTCAGCCGCTTCGGAGGCGAAGAAGGAATTATAGACTTCCAGCCCCTTACGCCTGAAAAGGTCAGAAGGGTCTTGAAACTTCAGATTAAAATTCTCAATAACAGGATAATGCACACGGGAGTGTGTCTTGTCCTTAAAAAATCCGCCGAGGATTTCTTGGTGGAAAAAGGATACTCGCCGCTTTACGGAGCGCGAGTGATGGAAGCTGCCATCAAAACCTTCCTCCTAGATCCCTTAGCGGACATAAAGGGATACTATGAAGATCTAAAAGGTGAACTTATTGTCATGCGCAAAAAACGCGACAACAAGTTAACCTTTTATGAGAAATAAAGAAATAAATAGAAGAATAAACAAAACTTAAAAAGATTTAACTGTTCTACCCCGGCGAAGTCAGCCGGGGTTTTCTTTGTAAAAATTCCTCGGGATGTTAAAATAAA
>QIJB01000063.1 GCA_003231675.1 Candidatus Campbelliibacteriota bacterium
TGCCGGACAGGGACTCGAACCTGACGGTCGCTAATTCGTTTGTTCGCCCTACGGACTCCAAACTCATAAGCGCCGCGGGTCACGCCTCGCCCGCCGTGCTCGCTTCGCTCCGCGCGGCATGACTCCGGCGGTTCTCGTCCCTCGCGAGCCAAGCAGTTGGCTCGCTTGCCGTCATCAAAACTCCGCTTCGCTCTATTTTGTTGCCGGACAGGGACTCGGTCAGGAGTCCGCTAAAACCATAGTCGCCCGCCGCGGCGGACTCCTTGGTTTTATGCGGCTCACGACCCTGGCTCGTCCCGCTAAAAGCGGGGCTGCGCCCTTCGAGTCCCTGGCGAAAGCCAAGCAGTTGGCTTTCTTCCGCCACCACTCACTCTGTTCGTGTTGCCGGACAGGGACTCGATTTTCTTATGGAAAATCCCGGGGAATGCCTCCTTGGCATTCCCTTCTCGTCCCTCGCCAAATAACGATAAAATTTTTAATACACCTTCGGCATATTAAAAATTTCATAGCTGCCGGACAGGGACTCGAACCCCGATTACAGGTACCAGAAACCTGTGTCCTGCCATTAGACGATCCGGCAATGTTTTATTTTTAGCATATTTCCCCGTAAAAATCTACAAGGGAGCGTCCAGCGCGCCAAAAAAGCTTGACTTTTTCTTTTTTTTATGACATCCTTAAATAAGAATCGCTATTTAAAAAAACTCTAAATAAAGGAGGCACAAAATGGGAGAGATAATTAAGGAAGGAAAGGAAATGAAGAAATTTTTTTCCGAGCTGGTCGCCCGGAAGATGAATAAAATAGGTTTTTTTGACGGGGAGATAGCGGCATTTCTCTCCGAGCTCATGGTCTTATACATGAGTTCGGATCAAGCGCAGCTGGCCGCCGTGCTTGAGAATAAACTAGTGGTCATGTCGGTGTTCGAAACGGACCCGGATTGGCTTGAGGAGACGGCTAGAGGGTTGCTCCTCCTTCTTGGGTTTTTTCCCGAGAGGCTCTCCAACCTCTACAACAGGAGAGTAATTGGGTTAAGCGACTACTTGGCGATTGAGGAACTGGTAATCGCCAGGTTGGCCCAGCGCGGGGGGATATGGAAGGCCGTTCAGAGTCATTTCACGGAAGTGATAATGACACTGAACGGCCTGAGGCAAGAGCTTGGCCTCAGGACGGACATGACTGTGTCCGCTGAATTGGCCAAAGAGCTCAAATAGAACTTAAAAGGGGCGTGAAATTCACGTCCCTTGTTTTGTGCCTATTTTTTCTTTTTTAGGAGAACGGCCCGGTAGGGAGTTTCTCCGTCGGGGCGGATGAAGAAACTCGCCCATATTTCCGGTTTCCATCCTTTTTGCGTCCAATGGACGCGGATGTTGCCACAATCGTCGTTCTGGTGAAAATCCCGGTCGGGAGTGATTGTTTCGTCAAAAATCACCTCCCCTCCCTTGCCATAAATGACGAGATGGTCGCCCTCATTGAGCTTAATTTGTCCGGTCCGGTCGTTTTTTCCATATTCGCGCAGAATCCAAATAAATCCCGCGCCGGTGTCCTTTACGTGGGCGTCCAGCACGCCCACGTAAACTTTAAAGGTTTTTATGGCGTCCAAGATGCCCGAGTAGGCATCATAATTCCAGGCGTTGAATTTTTTCTTCATTTTTCTCCTCCTTCTTTGTTCTCATTAAAAAAGAACCGTTTTTCTGTCGTCATTATAGCACCAAAAAATCATTTGTTAAGCTTTTTTCTGTTTTCAAATCCGTTTTTTTGGTATATAATCAGCGTATTGCTCCGGATATGTTCCGAATTGGAGGGTTGCGCCGAATGGTAAGGCACCGGTTTCGAAAACCGGCGGGAGCAATCCCTTACAGGTTCGAGTCCTGTACCCTCCGCATTTTTAAGCTTGAAACTTTCGGAAATAAAAACAAAAAGGAGTTAAACGTAAAGAGCGACTGTTTTTACAAACAAGAAGGGTAAAAAATATGAATATTGAAAGAGAAAAATTTTTGTCTCCCGATAAGGAACAGAAGCGATTTCCGAGCTTCGGCGAAACATTCCCCGCTCCGGATGAATATTTAAAAACGATGGAGAGCGGGGGATTTTCTGAGCACGCGAAAAGTTACGAAAAAGTTCTGGCGGTCGCGGAGGAGGTCGGAAAAGAGGGAGGGGAAGCTTTGTTGGTCGGAGGGAGTGTCAGGGACTTTCTGATGGGCATCATTTCCAAAGATTTTGATATTGAAGTTTACGGTTTAAGGGCGGAAAAGATTGAATCGATTGTCGGTAAGATAGGGAGAGTTTCCGAGGTCGGCAGGGCTTTCGGAATATTGAAAATAATGCCGGAGGACGGCCCGGACATAGATGTGTCGCTTCCCCGTGTTGATTCAAAAACCGGCGCCGGACATGGCGGATTCGACGTAAAAACGGACCCTTTCATGAAAAAAGAGGACGCGGCTCGCAGAAGGGATTTTACGATAAATTCCATGGCGGCGAATCCGCTTACAGGGGAGATATATGATTATTTCGGCGGTGTTGAAGACATAAGAAACAGGGTACTCAGAGTTACCGACGCGGAAAGGTTTCGGGATGACCCGCTCAGGGTTCTGAGGGCGTTGCAATTTATCGGGCGATTCGGTTTGGAGATAGACAAAGAGAGCGCGAATATTATGGGGGGAATGTTGCCCCTTCTCAATGAACTGCCGAAAGAGCGCCTGGGGGAAGAGTGGAAGAAATTGTTACTCAAGTCCGACAAACCGTCTCTCGGTTTGTCGGCCGGAATGGCGATTGGCGTATTCGGAGAAATTCATCCCGAGTTTTCTCTTCTCGCTGAAACAGAGCAAGACTTGGAGTGGCATCCGGAGGGAGATGTTTGGATTCACACGATGATGACGGTTGACGAGGCGGCTAAAATTATCCGAAGGGAAAACCTTGATGGAGATAAGGCATTGACCGTCATGCTGAGCTCCTTGTGCCACGACCTTGGAAAACCCATGGTAACGGAATACGCAGACGGGCATATCAGGTCTCGCGGGCATGAACAGGCGGGAGAAGAGCCGACAAAAAAGTTTCTGACATCCATAGGAACGAGCAATCTTATCAGGGACAAGGTGGTCAAACTTGTGACCAATCACCTTATTCCGACCATGTTTTACGTGGATGAAATCGTTCGGGGGAATAAAATAAGCGACGGAGCCATTCGCCGTTTGGCGCAAAGGATACACCCCGCCACAATCAGGGAGCTGATACTTGTGAGCGAGGCGGATCATCTCGGAAGAGGGTCTTTCAGTTCGGAAATCAAAGAGCAAATGATGTTGCCGGCCGACCGTTTCTCGGCGGGGGAGTGGCTGCTTAAAAGAGCCAGAGAGCTTGCGGTTGAGTCAAGTTGCCCCGAGAACTTGACGCGCGGGAGAGATTGGGTGCTTTTGGGGTGCGAGCCCGGACCAAAGATTGGCGAAATGATAAGACTCTCAAATTCTCTCAGAGATGAAAAGGGGTTTTCAAGGGAAATGGTTTTTAAGGCGCTTGACGGGGTGAATGATGGTGAAACCGCCGTAAAGGTGTTGGAGTCCGCCTTGAAGTCAAACTAGTTTTCTCGGGGCGGAAAAGTTTTGCGTGGCGCCGTTTCTCTATGGCAAAAATTAAAAAATATGTTATCATTTACAAGGGTGGTGATGATTTAATTTAAAAATAAGGGGCGTATAGCTCAGTTGGTTAGAGCGCTACATTGACATTGTAGAGGTCTCCCGTTCGAGTCGGGATACGCCCACTTGGCGTTGCAAATTAAGGAAAACGAAATATTGGCGAATCATTGCACTTTTAGGATTGGCGGTCCGGCGAGATATTTTGTCATTGTTCAATCAAGGGATGATTTGCTTGAGGCGAAAAAATTCGCCAAAGAGAAAGACTTGCCTTTTTTTGTTTTTGGCGGAGGAAGCAATGTGCTGTTTTCCGATGAAGGATATAACGGGGTGGTTATTCAGATTAAAGATATGAAGTTGGAGGCGGAGGGACTGGATATGTTGGCGGGCGCGGGCGTTTTATTCGGTCAATTGATTATTCGGTCAATTGATTTCGGTTTGTCCGGATTGGAGTGGGGCGTGGGCATTCCCGGAACCGTTGGAGGAGCGGTGGCGGGAAATGCCGGAGCGTATGGCCACTCAATATCGGAATTCGTGAAAAATGTGATTGTTCTGACCGAAAGCGGAGAAGTGAAGAAATACTCAAAAGAGGATTGCGGATTTGTTTACCGCGGAAGTAAATTTAAAAGCCCCGATAATCACGAAATTATTTTGGAGGTTGAGTTTGGGTTTGAAAAGGGCGATAAGCGAGAAAGCGGAGAAATAATAAGCGATATTTTAAAGAAGCGACGGGGGAAACTCCCCCCCCACCCTTCCGCCGGCAGTGTCTTTAAAAACATAGTCGTTGACAATCTTGGAAACAAAGATGAGTTTTTAAATCTTATTCCTCTGGAGAAGATTAAAGGGGGAAAATTTGCGACCGGATTTTTGATAGAAGAGTGCGGATTGAAAGGGAAACAAATCGGTGGAGCGAAAATAGCCGAAGAGCACGCCAATTTTATTATTAACATCGGCGATGCCAAGGCGGGCGATGTTCTGGAGTTGATTGAACTTTGCAAACGCGAGGTTGGTAAAAAATTCGGCATAAACTTGAAGGAGGAAATTATTGTGCTACAATAAAAATATACCCGGCAAGACAAAATATGATGATTTTTGCGGGGGATTGCAAAGTTTATAAGCCTAACAGGCATTTATGATGAATCCGCCTTCTGTGATTATTCACTTCAAAATGCGGGCAGTCGTAATTTGCTCCAACCGATTATGTGGAGAGATTGGATAAACGGAATATTGGGAATCTGGATAGTTTTCTTAGCTTTTTTGGGTCTGCCTTTTAACGCCAGAGCCATATTGATGATTATCACAGGCCTTCTCATCGCTTTTCTTTCTTTTTGGAAGGGAGCTAGTTTTGCGGCCGACAGGAGGGTGTCCAAAGAAAAAGAGAAACTTTCCGCTTCTCTTGAAGAGCGGAAGCGGATAATCTAGAATGAAAATCTTATCTGGAAAAAAAATGTTTTTTTGGCCGACCATTTCGGTGTTGGCGGTCGGTTCCGTTTTTTTGGGAATGAACACTTTTTTTAGTTCCCCGAATTTTAATTATTCAAAGGAATCCGCCAAGGCGGAATCGGCGACGGTCGCCCAAATTCCCCAAAAAAAGGTTTTTGTCGTAACACATATTAAAACCCCCAAACAGGCCAAGGCGATTTATATGACGGCGTGCGTGGCCGCCACCCCCAGTCTGCGCGAAAAACTCGTCAAACTCATAAATGAAACGGAAATAAATTCAATCATCATTGATATCAAAGATTATACCGGAACGATTTCTTTTCCCTCTGACAATCCGGCGCTGAAGGGGACTAATGGCGATGGTTGCATTGATTCCGATATGAGGGATTTTATAGGACGCCTGCATAAAGAGGGGGTTTACACTATTGGAAGGATTACGGTTTTTCAGGACCCTTATTACACTAAATTGCGTCCCGATCTTGCCGTCAAGAAAGCGGATAAAGTTTCCGTCTGGAAGGACTACAAAGGGCTCAGTTTTATAGATGTCGGGGCGAAGGATTATTGGAAATATATTGTAAGTCTTTCAAAGGAATCCTACGCCCTCGGTTTTGATGAATTGAATTTTGATTACATCCGTTTTCCTTCCGACGGAAATATGAGAAACATTTATTTTCCATTCAGTGAGAAGACCATTCTCTCTGATCCGGCTTTGGGAAAAGCGAAAGTTCTTAGGAATTTTTTCGCTTATCTCAAAAGGGGACTCAAAGACACAAATGTGATTCTTTCAGCCGACTTGTTTGGCATGTCAATGACCAATAAGGATGACTTGAATATCGGGCAGTTGTTGGAATACGCGATTCCTTATTTTGATTATATTGACCCTATGGTTTATCCGTCTCATTATCCGAGAGGATTTCATGGATATAAAAATGTCAATGCCCATCCTTACGACATCGTAAAATTTTCCATGGACGAGGGAGTAAAGCGTCTTGTTGCGGCGAGTTCCAGTCCTTTAAAATTGCGTCCTTGGCTTCAGGATTTCAATTATCCTGTGAAATACACATCGGCAATGGTCCGCGCCCAGAAAAAAGCCGTTTATGACGCCGGTTTGAATTCATGGATGCTCTGGAGTCCAACTAACAGATATACCGCGGAGGCATTGAACAAAGCCCATTAAGGGCTTTTTCTTTTTAGGCAAGTCGGGTATTATAGAATAATGGAGGAGAACAATATCACTTATTTCGCCGAGACCAATTTCCGCAACGAGCGGAAGCGTTTTGGCATTAAAAGAAGGGATCGCAGCAAGCATATGTATATTATCGGTAAGACCGGAATGGGAAAAACGACTCTCTTGGAGAATATGGCCATTCAGGATATTGAGAATGGGGAAGGAATTGCCATCATTGACCCGCACGGCGAATTTGCCGAGAAAATGCTTGATTTTGTTCCAGAAGAACGCGTTAAGGATGTTGTTTATTTCGCTCCCCATGATATTGATTGGCCAATCGCGTTTAATGTAATGGAAAATGTTGATTCCACTCAACGGCATCTCGTTTCCGCCGGTCTTCTCGGAGTTTTCAAAAAGATTTGGGTTGACGCATGGTCGGCGAGGATGGAGTATATTTTAAGCAATGCCATTTTGGCATTGCTTGAATATCCTAATTCAACGCTCCTTGGGATTAACCGAATGTTCGCCGATAAAAATTACCGCAAGGAAGTGGTTTCCAAGATTACCGATCCGGTGGTCAAAGCGTTTTGGACAGACGAATTCGCCAAATACACCGACAAGTTCGCCACCGAGGCGACCGCGGCCATTCAGAATAAAGTCGGTCAGTTTGTTTCCAATCCGCTTATCAGAAACATTATCGGTCAGCCGAAATCAGCCTTTGATATTCGCGAGGTTATGGACAAAAAGAAAATTTTGATAATGAATTTGTCCAAGGGAAGGATTGGCGAGGAAAATTCGCGGCTCATCGGGCAAATGCTTATCACTAAAATTTATCTGTCGGCAATGAGCCGCGTTGACGTGCCGGAGGAGAAGCGTGAGGATTTTTATCTTTATGTTGATGAATTTCAAAACTTCGCGAGCGAATCTTTCGCTGATATTTTGTCGGAAGCGAGAAAATATCGCCTCAATCTGATACTCGCCCACCAATACATCGCCCAGATGGATGAAAAAGTAAACGACGCCGTTTTCGGCAATGTTGGAACCATGGTCAGTTTTCGTGTCGGCGCCACGGACGCGGAATTTTTAGAGAAGGAATTCTCTCCGGCATTTTACGCTCCAGACATCGTCAATTTGGGTTTCGCCAGTATTTATTTGAAATTGATGATAGACGGAGTGGCATCCAGACCTTTTTCCGCCACGACGCTTCCCCCCATAAAAATTTCGGAAATGTCCCATAGAGAAGAAATCATAACAAATTCCCGGGAAAAATACGCCACTGAGAAATCAGCCATTGAGGAGGAAATCATTAAATGGCACAGCAAGGATTTTATTCCCGAGAGGACTTCTCGTGGCGGGGAAAAAGCGGATGGAACGCCCCGTTCGGTTTCCGGACAGGAAAACGAGGACAAGCCACAACAACCCCAGCTTTACGAGGCTTTTTGTTCCGTTTGCCAAAAAAAGACATATGTTCCGTTCAAGCCGGACGAGAAGAGACCTATTTTTTGCAAAGCCCACAGGGATGCCGCCTCTGAAATATCAAAACAGGAGAAACCGCCCGCGATTCACAAAACCGCTTCTTTCACCGTTGATGTCCCGAGCAAGCCTTCGCCGAGTTTTGAACGGGTTAACGGAGAGTGGCGCAAGTCAGCGCCGCACTCGGAACGACCGGCGGGACGCCCGACAGAGCAGAGAGAGGAGAAGAAAGTCCGTGAGCCGTCAACTCGTCTGCGCGCGGAGCGACCTGTGGAAGAGAGAGAAGGAAAGATATTTTCCGAACCCACAATCCGTCCGCGCGAAGACACTCGCGCGAAAACACCCATTCCGGTTCCCGTTTCCGCTCCGGCAAAAAAAGAAATCAGTCAGAAAGATTTAAGGGATGAGAAAAAGGCGAAGCCGGGGGTAAACGATTTGCGCTCCGCTCTGGAAGATATTCTAGGAAAACCGCTCCCCCCGAAAGAGCCCTCCGGCGAGACGACGCAAGGCAATGAAAAAAAAGAGAACGGCGCCGATATTGAGAAGAAAGAAGATGTTTCCGGAAACTCCTCTGAGGAGCGGAATCGGCGAAAGTCTGGAGTTCTCAAGCCCGGAGACAAAATCATTTTCTAAGCAAACGGCGGAAAATAAACCCAAAAAATATTGCCGTGTTTCATCGCGCTCGTTTTAGATGAAAACCGCCATAAGTCCCTGCACATTTCAGAGGTTAATTTAGGAGATTCTATTGACTTTTGGAAAATGTGTGATATACCTTAAACAAGGGAAAGTTTTTTGACATTTGAATATTAAAGAAATAAAGGAGGTCTGGAATGGACAAATTATTGGAAGAGGCGGAGGAGATTATAAAAAGGGAATCTTTTTTTGAGTATATCCCGGGGAAACATCGGAAGCAACTCAAAAAAATGATAAAAAAAGGGGACGGAGGCAGAAACCCCCGATTCTTTGATCCGTGGATGAGAATTTTTAAAGGGGGAGAAAAGGAACATCCCTCTTCCTCAAAAAAAGTTAAAGTCTTAAAGATTGGGGATATTGCTTATATCGCCTTGGAAGATTTTCTTTCTTTTGGCAGTTTGATTAAATTCAGAGTTGCCGTAAGAAAGGCGGCCTGTGCTGGAGATCCCGTAATTATTGACTTGCGGGACAACAGGGGCGGTTTCCTAAGCTTCTGCTTTGAAATGGCTGTCCTTTTCAGTAAGAGCTCTGGTGATGATATCCTCATCGCGCAAAGATATAAAAATAAGAAAGAAGAAGCAACGCGAGTGGAAGACATTCGCGTTGAGCATACGTTCAATCCTTTCCGAGGGAAATTGGTCGTTCTGGTTAATGAATGGTCAGCCTCGGCGAGCGAAGTGTTCGTCGGGATCCTTAAACAATGGGGTTTTCCGGTGGTCGGGGAAAAGACATACGGCAAAGGGGTATCGCAAGACGACTTCCCTTTGTCGGATGGATCAACAGTGAGGACGACTATTTCCGAAGTTTTTGTGGGGAATAACCGCCTCGCCTTGCATAAAGTGGGCATTGAACCGGATTATTATGTCCGGGATAACCGGAAGATTTTTCGGGGGCTCACTGGAACAAAGAAAGACCGTCAGTTTATGAAGGCGGTCGAGGTTTTAAAAAAAATGAAATGAAGAACCAACGCCGCCCCGGCATCAATTGTTTTTATTTTTCTATATTTTATGCTATGCATTAAAGTAGGGCTTTTTAACATTTGAATAGTTTAAGAACAAATATAGTGATAAAGGAGGTATGGAGTGGGTTATTCTTTACTGGAAGAGGCGGAGGAAATTATAAAAAGGGAATCTTTTTTTGACTATGAGTCAGAGAAGCACAGAAGACAACTGGGAAAAATAATGGCGGGGGAAACAAAAACATATTTCTTTGACCCATATTGCCGTTTTTTAGAGAAAGGTAAAATTTCTTTAGTGTCTAAAAAAGAGCTAAAAAACGAGAGAGAAACTTTCTCAAGAAAAATAGAAGACGGTATTACCCATATTGCCGTTCGCGGTTTTCTTTCGCTAAGGACGGTAAATGATATATTTAAGGCATTACAAAAAGCGAATCACACCAACCCTCGGATTGTTCTTGATTTGCGGGACAACCCCGGCGGACTGACTCATTATTGCCTGTTGGCAGTCTGCCTGTTCGCTAAAGGGGCAGAGGATGTCCTTGTGACTAAAAAATTCAAAAATTATGATGAGCTTGTCACAGTTCGTCATATGAGTCCTTTTGAAATTCCCGGGCCGTTCAGTCATTACAAGGTTGTTGTTTTGATAAACAACCGAAGCGTATCGGCGGCAGAACCGGTGGCAGGTATCTTGAAAGAATTGGGTTTCCCCGTTGTTGGAGAAAAGTCATATGGAAAAGGTGTCGCTCAGCGACAATTTCTTCTCAGTGATGGGTCGGTGCTGAGGATAACCATTTTTGAGGTGTTGCTTGGCAACAAGCGGACACCTTTAAACAAAGTCGGTATTGAACCGGATTATTATGTCCGGGATAACCGGAAGATTTTTCTGGGACTCACTGGAACAAAGAAAGACCGTCAGTTTATGAAGGCGGTCGAGGTTTTAAAAAAAATGAAATGAAGAACCAACGCCGCCCCGGCATCAATCCGCATTTGAGAATAAGGAGCCATTCTGCTATTCTTATAGATAAGATGAAAACCGCTTTTTTAATTTTCCTGTTTCTTGTTTCTCCCTTTTTCGCTTCCGCGAATAT
>QIJB01000099.1 GCA_003231675.1 Candidatus Campbelliibacteriota bacterium
TCTCCTCTTCTTGACCAAATTCTCTCATGGTTCAAAGACGCGGTCATTAACGCGAAAGAATTTGTGGCGGATACCATTCGGGCGAAGAAAGCGGTCGTTGACGCGCTGGAAATGAAAGACGCGAGTGGAGATGTTTGGTGCGTGCGCATTGACGAAAACGGAGATTGGAAAAAAGAGCGTGGCGGGTGCGATAACAATATTCCCGGAGCGAACGCGACAACAACGAATATTTCAACCCCGACCAGCTTCACCGCCACTTCCACTTCCAGAACCGAGATAATTCTGAAATGGGATGCCGTTCAGAACGCCGATGGATACAACATCTACCGCGACGGAAATAATATTTTCAAAGTCAATGGCGGTTCCGCGACAACATCCCCGGACACAAAGCTCAAAGCTTCAACAACTTACGAGTATTCAATCTCCGCCCTCAACGGCGACAACGAATCAGCCACCTCAACTTCCGTTTCGGTAACTACTCAGTCAGATTCCTCTCCCGCGCCCATTCCTCCCTCTGACACTGAGGCTCCTTCCGTTCCCGCCAATTTGACAGCGACAGCGGTTTCTTCATCGCGAATAGATTTGAAATGGGACGCTTCCACGGATAATACGGTATTTACAGGAAGGAGAGTGTTAATCCTGTCGCATCAACCACGGAAACAACTTATTCAGACATAGGACTGACAGCTTCCACGACTTATTCATACGCCGTTTCAGCGTATGACGAGGCGGGGAATGAATCTGTTTTGTCGGATTTTGAGACGGCGACAACTTCCGGTTCAACAAGCGAGTCTGGTGATGAATAATGTTTAGAAATATGATTAAGAATGTTTCAGTCCGCTCGGCGCGGCGTTTAATATATTAAATGAAAAAATATTTAATAATTTTATTGTTTGTTTTTCTTGTTCCAGCTTCTGTTTCTGCCGCTCTGGACGCTTCCTTTACGAGAAGCGTCAATATTTCGGTGGCGGGAATAATTTTAAGAGTTAGTTCAGGTTCCATTGTTGATTATGTTACGATTGAGAATAATTTTTTAAAAATAGGAATGTCCCCTGGAGCTTCAATAACACTCTTTTCGTCCGATAAAAGAAATTTCAAAGTTGATCCTCAGGGTTATCAAACATCTTTTTCTTGCGAGGATATGGTTTCTGTTCTCACTCTCAAGTCTTATTCATCAACCGGTGTTGTTTATGTTACCCCTTTAAACACTCAATGTAAAAAAGCGTCTGTGGTGCCACCACCACCGCCTCCACCACCTCCACCTCCACCCCCGCCACCTCCACCACCACCTCCACCCCCGCCTCCCCCGCCTCCACCTCCACCCCCGCCACCTCCACCACCACCTCCGCCACCACCGCCACCTCCTCCTCCTCCTCCTCCTCCTCCTCCGGTTGTTGTGCCACCAACATTTCCACCCCCGATTCCCTCAGTGGGCGGGGTTGTGGTTGGTGTAATCAACGATGTTTTGGGAAGTTTATCCGATACTGTGGCTGTTGTCGTTAAAAAAATATCCGTGGCGGCGAAAGAGACAAAAAAGACATTAAACACAACGGCCGGAAAGGTCGCCACCAAAGCTATTATTTTGTTTTCCGTGATGACAGCTGTTGCTCAAGGTCTTAGAGCTGTTGTTATGCCAATACCCCAAGTTTTCAGTTTCTCGGACATATACTTAACGATTATGAGAATCCTAGGTCTTTTGGGTGAATTCTTAGGACTTAAAAAGAAAGTTAAAAAATGGGGTATCGTTTATGACTCGGAGACAAAAAGACCGCTTGACCCCGTTTATGTTTCCATTTTTGACGACCAAGGAAAACAAATAGAACAAAGATTTACGGATATGGAAGGAAGATTCGGTTTTTTGGTAACATCCGGCAAATACAGAGTTGAGGCGAATAAAACGCATTATATATTCCCATCTATTAAAGTTCTCGGGAAAAAAGATGAGTTGTACGATAATTTATATCATGGAGAAATGTTGGAAATAAAGGGTGAAACGGTTATCAATGTCAATATTCCGATGGATCCGGTTGATATTGATTGGAATGAGGAAATCAAAAAGAAGATGTTCAAATTCAACCCGAAAAAAGAAATTTTGAAAAAAAGAATATCAAGCGCCATATTTTACACGGGTTTGATAATCTCGCCAATCACCTATTGGGCGACTCCCAACACCCTTAATCTTGTCATTATGCTCGCTTATCTGGCGATTCTAATATTGAGACAAACAGGATTTAAACAAAAAAATTATGGGAGAATTTACGACAAGGAGACGAAGAAACCGATTCCTTTCGCGAAGGTGATAATATCTTATCCGAACCTCCCTGACCAACGAGTGGCTTTCGGTGTTTCCGACATTACGGGAAGATACTATATTTTGGTCGTTGATGAAGGAGAATATCTTATCCATATCCAAGGGAAGACGATTGAAGGGAAGGATGTTGATAAAAAATTCTCTTTTAATGCCGAGGAAAGATTGATAAATTCCGATTTCTGGATATGATGAAACCCAAACTCTTTGACATTCATTCTCATTTGAATTTTCCTCAATTTAAGGACGATAGGGAAGAGATAATAAAAAAGATGCGAGAAGAGGGTATTTGGACCATCTGCGTCGGCGTTGACGAAAAAACTTCGCTGGAGTGCGTTACCTTGGCTGATTCCGGTGGAGAAGGTTTTTTTGCATCGGTCGGTATGCATCCGACGGAAAATGGAAACGAGTTTAATATGGAATATTACCGCAAATTGGCGCGGAATCAAAAAGTGGTTGCCATAGGAGAGTGCGGGCTGGATATGTTTAGACAGAAAAAAGATGACCTGGAAAGACAAAAAAAGCTTTTCAAAAAACAAATTGAATTGGCGTTGGAAATAGACAAACCCCTTATAATCCATTGTCGTGAAAGTCATAAAGAAACCATATCTATTCTGTCGGAGTATGCGGGAAAAGGGCTCATGGGCGACATTCATTTTTTTTCCGGAAATTGGGAAGAAGCGCGGAAATATCTTGATTTGGGTTTCAGTATTTCATTCGCCGGTCCGATAACTTTTACGAAGGAATATGACGAGGTAATTAAAAGAGCGCCATTGGAAAGAATAATGGCGGAAACGGATTCTCCCTTTGCCACGCCTGTTCCGCGCAGGGGGAAAAGAAATGAGCCACTCTTTGTGGGAGAAATTGTCAAAAAAATAGCTTTCGTTCGCGGAATTTCTTTTGAGGAAACCGTTAAAGCCACATCTGCCAACGCGTTGAAATTATTTTTAAAAAATGTTATAAATTAAAGATGGAAAAAGTTCCGGTGGAAGAATTCGGAAACGGAGAGAATGTTCACCCTAAGAAGGAGAATGTCGCTTTTTTTATGAGACCGGAAAACAAACAGCTCAGGAAGATTGAAAGAATTGAAAATATTGAAAATGTCATAAAAGAAAATCTGGACGAGATTGAATCGGTTTTAGAGAAAGAAAGCGAATTGATTCAAGACAAATATTTTGAAATCTACGCCAAATTGAATGACCTGACTTCAATCGCGGAGAGATTGGGAAACCCTGATTTGTTGAACCGTCTGAAATGTCAGGCGAAACTGCTTGAAGAAATTAAATCCCAAAAACAAAGAGCCCGTTTGGGGAAGGTAATGAGTTGGAAATCGTTTAAAAGTAAAAAAAATTAAAGCTTATTTTTAGTGTCTGCCAAAGCATGCCCTTAAAGAAATTTAAGGCGCGCGAGGTTGCGTAAAGAGTTTTAATTTGTTAAGATTCATCCCATGGAAAGAGAAACGAAAATTTACGAGATAGGTTATTTGTTAAGCCCTTTCATACCGGCTGACAAACTTAACGAAGAAATTTCCTTGATAAGGAAGATTATTGAAGATCGGCAATGCCTCATAACGGGAGAAGGCAGAGCAAAAATGCAGAATCTCTCCTATATGATTAAAAAAGGTCCTTCTGAAAAATTTGAGAGCGCTTATTTCGGGTGGATAAAATTCATAGCTTCCCCCGAAGATTTGGAGGAAATAAATGGATTGTTCAAAAAAACGCCCAATGTTATTCGTTTTATTTCTCTGGAGGCTGCCAAAGAAACGGCGAACAAGAAATCGGCTTCGGGAATTATGAAAAAGAAAAAATTTCCGAAGGATGAAATAAATATCAAGACAGAGGTTAAACCGGAGGAAATTGACAAAAAGATAGAGGAATTGATAAAAACGTAAAATTATAAATTAAATTAACCGGGGAGGCGGCTATTTTTGAAAATCGCCTTACCCACCAATAAAGTAAAATATGTTTTTGAATAAAGTTTTCATCATAGGTAATTTAACGAGAGATCCTGAATTAAGGACACTTCCTTCCGGCGCGCCGGTCGCGACATTCGGTGTCGCCACGAACAGAGTATGGAAAAATCAAAACGGGGAGAAGCAGGAAGATACCCAGTTTCATAACATAGTCCTTTTTGGCAGACAGGCGGAAATAGCCCAACAGTATTTAACGAAGGGAAGTTCCGTTTTCCTTGAAGGGAGGGTTCAAACTCGGACATGGGAAGCGCAAGACGGATCTAAAAGAAGCAAGACGGAAATTGTCGCTGAAAGAATGCAGTTGGGGCCCAGAAAGACCGGTTCATCTGGCGCTCAACCTCCGCAAACCGCGGCGGCAAAGAGTAGTGGCGCTCCAAAGGAGGAATTGGAAACGATAGAATACCCGAGTGAAGAAATAAATCCGGAAGAGATACCTTTTTAAGGTCAAGGACGAGATTGGCGACGGGGGATTAAAAGGAATTATAATTTAACCATTTAGAATTTATGACCAAACAGTGTTACTTTTGCACGAACAACATAAAGGCCATTGATTACAAGGATACGGAAAATCTTAAGCGTTTTCTTGATTCTTTTTCAAAAATAATGCCTAAAAAGGAAACAGGGCTTTGCGCCAAGCATCAACGCAAGTTTTCCGAAGCTGTTAAGCGCTCGCGTTTTATGGCGCTTATCCCTTTTGTAAGCCGTTAAAATGTCCAATCTAATCAGCGATTCAGAGAAAAAAGTTCGTTTGTTCTCCGGTAAAAAGGTCATTGTCTTTGATTTGGACGGCACGCTCACTGAGAGTAAAACGGCCGTTAGTCGGGAAATGGCGTCTCTTTTTTGCCGATTGCTCGCGAAAAAAAAAGTGGCGGTGATGGGGGGAGGAAATTATCCCCAATTTAAAAACCAATTCCTTTCTCTTCTCAGTTGCCCGAAACAAAGTTACGAAAACTTTTTTATGCTCCCAGTTTCAGGAGGGAGTTTTTATGAGTTTCGCTCTGGAAAGTGGAAACTTGTTTATGAGAAGACTCTTTCAATGGCGGAGAGGAAGAAAATATTGTCCGCTTTTGAAGAAAGCCTCAAAAGCGTCGGTTATATCGTTCCCAAGAAAGTGTATGGAAAGATTATTGAAGACAGGGGAAGTCAGATTACTTTTTCCGCCTTGGGGCAAAAAGCTCCCGTCGCGGAAAAAGAGAAATGGAATATTGAGAATAATATCAAAATAAGGAGGAAATTAAGGCTCAATATGAAAAAACGCTTACCCGGTTTTGAGGTGAGAATGGGCGGATTGACATCGGTTGACGTGACCAAGAAAGGGATAGACAAAGCATACGGGATAAATATGATAATCAAACTTTTGAAGGTCGCGAAAAAAGACATTGTTTACGTTGGAGACGCGCTTTACAGGGGAGGTAACGATTCAGCTGTGAAGAAAACGGGTGTGGACACCATTCAAGTGAAAGATGAAAAAGAAACAAAAAAAATAATCCAAAATTTTCTTTCTCGCAAAAAATAAAACTTTTATCAAACCCCACCGAGCGGTAAAACAGAGAAAAAGTCTTTTTTTATATCCTTTCAATTTTAAACAAAATCCCCGGCAATTGCCGGGGATTTTGTTTAAAATTGTGGACCTAGGCGGAGTCGAACCGCCAATACGGCAATGTCCCGATAATTTTTAAGGGCTTTTTGTGGACCTGGGGAGAATCGAACTCCCATCTCGGCAATGCGAATGCCGTGTTCTGCCATTATACTACAGGCCCATTTAAATTATCGAGGATCCTCGATTTGTTTTTAATTTTAAAATGTTTTTATTAGGTTTTCAATTGCCTTTCTTTTCTTCCATTTTTTAATTTGGAGTTCCCTTTTTCTGGCATCCATTAAACTGTTAAATTTTTCTTGGTAAACAATTGTCCATGGCACATACTTTTTTGTTGACTTCACCAACCCCTTGTTGTGAATAGTTAGCCGTTTCTGTGTATCTTGACAGCTTCCGATGTAGAAAGAATCATTTTACTTTGACTTCAGGATATAAATAAAATAAAACATTTTAAAATTAAACAAATCGGGACGAATGCCGTATTCTACCATTATACTACAGGCCCTCATCCTTTTTTTACCCTTTCAACATACTCTTTTGTTTCCGTGTTTATCCTTATAATATCTCCCTCGTTGATAAAGAGAGGTGTTGTTATGACGGCGCCCGTTTCAACTTTAACCTGCTTAATCCCCCCTTGGGCGGTATCTCCTCTGAGTCCCGGAGGCGCCTCAGCCACTTTTAAATCAATTTTAATCGGCAGTTTTATTCCTATTATTTCATCTTTAAAGACCATGGCGTCAATAATGGAATTCTGTTTTAAGAGGTCAGCGATTTCTCCGACCAAACTTTCTTCAAGCTCGAATCTTTTGCTCGGGTCGTCTTTTTCAGAAAACCAAAATTCTCCTCGGTTAGAATACAAAAATTTTATTTCTTTTATTTCAATTTCGGCTTCCTCTATTTTATCGCTTTGTTGAAACGTTTTCTCTACTGTTTTGCCGGTTGCAAGGTTCTTAACTTTTGTTTGGGCAACCGGTTTTCTTTGTTGCATTCTTAAAAACTTGTATTCCATTATAACATAAGGTTGTCCATCTAAAACAACGTATGTCCCGGGCTTCAGCTCGCTGTAGGTAAGCATTTCTCTGTTATCATATAAAATTTTGTATGTGAAGTAAAGACTGCGCGCAAAAAAAGTTCATTTTATCCACTCATACCCTTATCTTATGCGCCTAAAACTGGTAAAATATAAGTAAAACAATGTTAAAAAAGGATAAAAAAAATATCTTGCTCGCGTTAAGTTTTTTTACGGTTCCTTTTTTGGTTTTTGTTTTTCTTGTTTCAAGTGGAATGGGGAAGATTGTTTTCGTCAACCACCTGACACATCTGGTTGTTCTTTTGGCTATTTCTCTTTTCTCTTTTTATGTTACTTTTTTGTCTTACCGAGCCTATGACAGGGGCGGAGATTTACGGATGTATGCCTTATCCCTCTCTTTCTATTCGTTTGGCTTCTTTTTTTTAATCCACGGACTCATTATTCCCGATATCAGAGAAAAAATTTTTCTCTTTAATCCTTCTTTTTTCAATGTCGCCTTGAACTACGGGCTTCTCCTTGGCTCTTTATGGCTTTTGGGCCTTGTTTTTCCGCTTCGCGCGCGCGAAAAATTTATATACAAAAACAGGTTGAAGATATTTTCTGGCGTGATTTTCTCACTTTTCGTTTTTTTTGTTTTTTTGATGCTTCTCCCTCCGGTCAGCGATTTCTTGAGAAGTTTTTCAGGAGTGGCGAATCTTTTTATGGGAGCGATTTTTTTTGCCGTTCTAGTCTCCCTTCTTTTGAGGTTGCGAAGAAAAACTGATTCTTTTGATTTTTGTCTCCTCCTCGCTTTTTCAGTTCTGTCCAATCTCGTCGTCATTTCTCTTTTTACCGAGGAATGGAATATAATATGGTGGTATTTTCATTTGATATTCCTTATCGGTTTCGGATTCAAGGGTTGCAAAAAAAAAGAGAGGGCTGAAGATGCCTTCGCGCTTAATAAAATTAGTTTTGGAATTAAGGCGAAAATGACAACCGCCTTTATTTTTGTGGCCGTTACCCCGTTAATTGTTTTTGGTTGCTTGAGTTTTTTTAATTTTAGCGCCGTTTTAAAGGATGTTTCTTTGGACGAAGTCAAAAACGCCAATTCGGCTCGCGCCGATGAAGTGAGCTCTTTTTTAAAACCATTTAAGAGTGAAGTCCTTTTTTTGTCAAATATGCCGGACCTTAGGCTATTTGTGTCAGCGCAAAAAGTTGGTGGTCAAGATATGGAAAAGTGGCGAATTGATTCAGGGGGCGTCTTTAAGGCGTTGATGGAGGCTAAACCAGGCGCCCGCGCCAGAATAAGCTATCTGGACGAAAAAGGAATGGAAGAGGTCAAGGTTGAATCAAAAGAAGGAGAAATCATCAGTTCTTCTTTGGAAAAATTGCGTAACGAAAGTGGTAAGTCCTATTTCACTGAGGCGATGAAATTGAGAAAAGGAGAGGTCTATGTTTCAGCCCCCCGTTTAATTAAGGGAAATTCTGAACATCGGTCGGAAAAACATTATGTTTCAATAATGAAATACGCCACCCCCGTCTTTGACTTCTCGGGAAAAAGAGAAGGGGTTGTCGTCATGGATGTTTTTGTCGGCGATTTTTTGAGGGATTTTCAAAAGAAGGGTAACAATGGCGGAGAAGTTGTTTTTCTAGTGGACAGAGACGGTTTTTATCTCTCTCATCCGAATGAGAGTAAGATGTGGGGAGGCGCGGACGGCTTTAATACGGGAAATAATATCAAAAAAGACTTTCCTCTCGTGGCGTCGCGCGTTCTTTCTGGGAAAAGGGGAGTTATCGTCGGGAAGGATGTCATAGGATACGCCCCCGTCTTCCCTGGGGGAAAAAATATGTGGATTTTTGTGAGCATGGTTCCCAAGAATTCGTTTTGGAAATCCATCGGGTCTTTAAAAAATATTCTTTTTTCCTTAAGCCTTATTATTGCCGCTCTGGTGTCCGCTTTGGCTTTTATGTTTGCCAACTCATTTACCTATCCAATTAAGGAATTATCCGATGTGTCCGAGAGAATCAGCGCGGGGAATTTGAAGATGCGTTCGGGGATAAAATCAAAAGATGAAATAGGTCGCTTGGCGGCTTCATTCAATCGCATGGCCGACAATTTGCTTGAAGCCAGACATTTCCCGGAGAATATCCTGCATTCTATGAAAGAATCTCTTTTTGTGGTTGACACGCAAGGCAATATCTCCAAGGTTAACCGGGCGGCACTTAAGATTTTGGGGTATAAAAAAGGAGAACTGTTGGGAAAACCGATTAGACGAGTTTTCGCCAAAAAAACCGGATCGGAGAAAAACGAGAAAGGGAATGAAATCGGAGCACAAGCGGATTTAAAGGATTCACCCGTTCATCTCGGAATGGACGAGTTGATTACGGCTGGATTGGCGAAAGACAAGGAAGTTTCCTTTTTGACCAAGGAGGGGAAACTGAGGCCGGCGGATATCTCAGTCTCCGCCCTGCATAGTCGCTCCGGGGATGTTCAAGGTATGGTTATTACCGCCAGAGATTTAAGTGAACTGCAAAAGCTCCAGAAAGAAAAACTGGAAATAACCAAAAAGGCGAAAGAAGATGCCGAAAAATTGGTGGAGGAGAGGACGGCTCAGCTCAACCAAAAAATATCGGAACTTGAAAGGTTTAATAATCTTGCCGTCGGCAGGGAGTTGAAAATGATAGAGTTGAAAAAAGAGATAGCCTTGCTCAAAAAAAAGGCGAACGGAGATGAAGATAATTAACAACTCATTTAATTTATATGGATAAAAAAACAAAAATAAAATATCGTGATGATTTTTGTCCCGGGGCGCCTCCCAGAAAACCGCAAGAGAAAGCATTGATGAATATCCTTGAGGATATGCAAAAGGACAAAAAACTCATAGAAAATCAACGCAAAGCCATTTTGAATACGCTTGAGGATGTTCAAGAAGCCCAAAAGAAATTACAGAAAAGATATTCGGAACTCAATGTCTTGAAAGATTTGCTTCAGGAATTGGGCTATACGATGAAGATAGAAGACATCTTTAAAAGAATGGTTAAAGCCTTGAAACAGGTTCTTCCCGAATCGGTTAATATTTCCTATATCATCTCCCCGCGCATTTCCGGTATGAAACCTGATTTACTCTATGTTCACGCGAGAACTCCGCTCGGAAAAAAATATCTTGACTTGGTGGTGTGGGACATAAGAATGTCTTTTAAGGGGTTGCCGGATTCCCTGAGGAAAAATAAGGAGCTTAAAAAATGGATTAAAACTGATTTCAGCGTTGAATTTATTGAAGGAAGACAGAATGACTCATCCGAGATTCTCCCTCACTCCCTTTTTAGTTCTTCTTTGTCGGTGGGGGACGATATGATAGGTTTTATAAATGTTTCATCGCAGGAAGATTCACTTTTCTCAAAGAGGGATATAACTCTCGTTAATACGATACTGGGCGCTTCGGCAGGCGCCATTTTACGCCTTTCTTATATCTTTGAATCGGAGGAAATGAGAATAATGTCGCTGGTGAAAGGTTTGAGCGACGGTATTCTTATGTTTGATGAAAATAAAATGGTGACAATGATAAACCCGGTGGCGAAAAAAATAACCGGTCTCCCTTCGCCGATTTTTCCTTTTTCAGAATTTTCAAAAATATTTAAAGATGTTGATTTGGACGATAAAGCGGCTCAAATTCTGAAAAAGGAGGAAGTGATTAAAATAGAGGAGGTAAATTTCAGTCGTTTTGTTTATGAAATTGTAATCACGCCTGTTCGCGACTACAAAGGCAATATTGTTGGTGGGGCGTTGGTTTTGCACGATATCACTCACTTAAAGGAAGTTGACCGCATGAAGACGGAATTTGTTTCTGTCGTTTCTCATCAACTCCGCACTCCCTTGACGGCGATAAAACTGTTTGTGGAGATGCTCTCGGATGAGGACGCGGGAAAATTAAACGAGGGACAGAAAGATTATATGAATAATATCGGGGAGTCAACAGAAAGAATGATACAGTTGGTCAATGATCTTTTGAATATTTCCCGGCTTGAGACGGGACGGCTTAAAATTGAACCAAAACCGGTTCAATTGGAAGATTTTATTCAAAGTATTATTGATGAGGCAAGACCGGTGGCGCGAGAAAAAGACTGCAGAATCATTTTTGAAAAACCCGAAAATAAAATGGCAAAGGTTTCCATTGACAGTGTTTTAATGAGACAGGTTGTTCACAATTTGATTATGAATGCCGTAGATTACTCTCCTCTTTATATTTTAGAAAATAGGAAAAAAGGGGCGGGAGAATGTGACATTATTGTTTCAATAAAGAAGGAACTCCCCGTCCCGGGGAAAAAGGGACGCGAGGAGGGCGGAATATTGATTAGCGTTGAGGATAAGGGGGTGGGGATTCCCAAAAAGGCGCGATCCAATATTTTTGATAAATTTTTCAGGGCCGGAAACGCCTATAAAATGATGCCGGAGGGCAGCGGTTTAGGGCTCTATGTTTCCAAAATGATTGTGGAGGCGTCGGGGGGCGAAATATGGTTTGAATCCGAGGAGGGGAAAGGCACAATATTTTATGTTAGGATACCAGTTAAAGGGATGATTTCCAAAAAAGGTGAGAAGGGAATTGCCCTTTAAATTTTATGACTGAAAATAAAAAGCAAATTTTATTGATAGAGGATGATAAGTATATTTTTCGCGCCTACAAGGATGGATTGGAACGCGCTGGTTTTGAAGTATCCGGCGCTTCTAACGGTTTGGATGGGGTAAATAAAGCGAAGGAAGAACATCCCGATATGATTTTACTGGACTTGATTTTACCGGTCAAAAACGGTTTTGAGGTGTTGGAGGAAATAAAGATTGATGAAAAGACTAAAAATATCCCCGTGATAATTCTTTCAAACTTGGGGCAAGATTCAGACGTGCAGAAAGGGAACGCGCTTGGAGCGGAGGATTATTTGATAAAGAGCAATTATTCCATGAAAGAGGTGGTAGAGAGGGTGAAGTTTTATCTGGCGAAGAAAAAGTAAATTACAATTAAGGATAATATCTTGTGTTTTATACGGAATTAAAATTTTTACAAATAATAATGACAATGTCTTTGGGTGATATGCAAGGACGTTCTTTATAGCGGAATGATAATACCCGTTGAAAAATTAAGAGAGTTGTTGTTGAAACCCGGGCATTTGAGCGAGGGGCAGTTTAATACTGCCTTAGAAGACGCGAAGAGAACAAAAACTGACTTGGAAGATATTTTGATTGAGAAAGATTTGATTAAGGATAATCAATTGGGAAAATTGATAGCCGAAGCATTGGGGGTCAAGTTTATAAATCTTGAAATGGAAAAAATAAACGATGAGATGCTCAATTTTATCCCTGAATTGATGGCGCGCTCCAAGGGGATAATCGCCCTTTCTCGTTCTGAAGACGGTATAAAAGTTGGGATGAGGAATCCGTTGGATATTGAAACAAGGCATACTTTGGAAAAACGCATCGGAGAAAATATTTTACCGTATTATATTACAAAAAGGGGTCTTGAAAACGCGTTGAACCAGTATAGGGCGGGAATTAAAAAAGATTTTAAAAAAATGTTGGATGAGCTGAACAGCGAAGACATTGGAAGAGAGGAGAGAGATAAATTGGTGGTTAGGATGGTTGATATGCTTCTTCAGTATGGATATGAAAATGGCGCCTCTGATATTCATATTGAACCCTATAGAGAAAAAGTGGTTGTCCGTTTCAGGGTGGACGGAGTTATGCATGATGTTTTGGAAATACCGAAGAAAATGATGGATATCATTCTTTCCAGAATTAAAATTATGGCGAAAATGCGAACTGATGAACATCGCGCCGCCCAGGACGGCAAGATACGCTTTATTGCCGGGGACGGAGAGGAGGTTGATGTCAGGGTTTCCGTAGTCCCGGTGACTGAGGGTGAAAATGCCGTTATGCGACTTTTGGCAGCCAAGACAAGACAATTCAGTCTGACAAACCTCGGTTTATCTGACAAAAACCTTGAGAAGGTAAATAAAGCCATTAAAAATCCGTGGGGCATGATACTCGTAACCGGTCCGACCGGATCAGGAAAAACAACCACCGTTTATGCCGTGATGAAAATTTTGAACAGAAGAGAAGTGCATATTTCAACTATTGAAGACCCTGTTGAATACAACATTGAAGGTATAAGCCAAATTCAAGTCAATTCGCGGACCAACCTTACTTTCGCCAAGGGTCTGCGCGCCATTGTTCGCCAAGATCCGGACATTATAATGGTGGGTGAAATAAGAGATGAGGAAACGGCTGATATAGCGGTGAATTCCGCAATGACCGGGCACTTAGTGTTGTCCACCCTCCACGCCAACGATGCCGCCACCACCCTCCCGCGTCTCTTGGATATGAAGGTTGAACCGTTTCTTATCGCCTCAACGGTTAATGTTGTAATCGCCCAACGTTTAGTGCGAAAGATCTGTGAAAAATGCAGAGTATCATATAGTCTGAGCGAGGAAGAAAAAAAAATAATTTCTGAAGATTTTAATCTGAAAAACATCTTTAGTTCCCTCGGCTATAAAAATCTTGATAAGGTTGTTTTATACAAAGGGGATGGATGCAAGGCGTGCGGAAATACGGGGTATTTTGGTCGGGTAGGTATTTTTGAGGTTTTGGAAATGAATGAAAACATTAAAAAACTTATCATTGATCGCGCGAGAAGCGATGAAATAATGGAGATGGCGAAAATAAATGGAATGACGACGATGTTTGAAGATGGAATCAATAAGGTTTTTCAGGCGATAACGACATTGCAAGAAGTGTTGAGGGTTACCAAAATATGATTTAAAAAACATAAGCGCGCGGGAATTATTAAAAAATGGAGTATAAAGCGGGAAATTCCCGTTTTACCAAGAATTGCCGACACGGTCTTGATAAATTCAAAACCGGGATAAGTAAAATTTGAAATATCGGCAATATAATAAAATTATGGAAAAAGATAAAAAATCCGGTTTGCTCAATGAAATTAAAAAAGGTCTGATGGATTTTAATATCTTTTCCGGGCGAGTTCCCCTTGGGCAAATGGCGCTTTTCGCAAAACATTTAGCGATTATGTTGCGCGCGGGTATCCCCGTGACGGAGACACTTAAAATTTCCGAGAGCTCCACTCAGGGAAATCTTAAAAAAATAATCGGTGAGACCCTTTCTTCGGTGAGGGCGGGACATTCGCTCTCCTCGTCTTTCGCAAATTATCCAAAGGTTTTTTCAAATCTTTTTGTAAACGTTACCCGGGCGGGAGAGAGGTCCGGAACATTGGTTGAAAATTTGGAAAATATCGCGAGGGAGCTCAAAAAAGAAAAAGAACTCATTTCAAAAATAAAGGGGGCCCTTTTATATCCCATCGTTGTTTTATCCGCCGCCTTCGTCTTGGGGATAGTGCTCGCTTTTGTTGTTTTGCCTAAAATCACCCCCCTTTTTGAAGGATTAAAAATGAAATTGCCGTTTACCACTCGTGTTCTTATTCTTGTTTCCCACATAATACAAAATTATGGCGCTTATATTTTCCCGGGTATTATAATCTTCGTTATTTTTGTTTTTTGGCTGACGAGAAGAAGTTTCGTCAAACCGGTAACGCATTGGTTTTTATTGCATATTCCCATCGTCAACCGCATCACGAAGAATGCTAATTTTTCCCGTTTCGCGCGCACCCTCGGTATGCTTCTTAAGAGTGGCGTCAATATTGATGAAGCTTTGGACATTACCAAGATGACCATGGAAAATTATTATTTTAGGAGGGCGTTGGACAGAGTGAGCCGTCGCGTATCCATGGGGGTGCGTTTGGCTGAAGGACTGGAAGAGTCCGGCAACCTTTTCCCTCTTATTCTCACCAAGATGGTTGGGGTGGGAGAGGAATCCGGCAAAATTGAAGAAACCCTTTTTTATCTTGGCGATTTTTACGAGGGTGAAGTGGATACGGCAACCAAGGCTCTTTCAACGGCGATAGAACCGATACTTCTGCTAATCATTGGGTTGGTTGTCGGATTTCTCGCGCTTTCAATAATTACTCCGATATACAATATCACGGGAAACATTCGTCGTTGATGGCGAATGTCCCGCGATTAACACATAAGCTTTAACCGATGAATAAAATTAGATTTAGACAATTTCAAACTTGTAAAGATATCTTTGTTTTTCCAATAAAACAATATCAAAAGTTAAAATTTAAAAGTCAGCCGTCAATCGCAATTCGTCAAAAGTCGGTTGTCCCTCGCAAGGGCTTCACCGTCATTGAACTCTTGATAGTTTTGGGCATTATGGGTGTTCTCGCCGCCGCCGCCGCGCCACTCTACGGAAATATGCAATTATCGGCGCAATTGGACGAAAACATATCTCAAATCACGCAGACCGCGCGGATTGCGCGAGAACGTTCTTTTTCTCGCCTCAACAATTCCTCGCACGGAATTTATTTTGAAATAAATCCGTCCGGGAATGACAAATTTATTCTATATCAGGGAGATTCTTACGCGACGAGGAATGCGGAATATGACCGAGTATTTACGCTTGACCCATCACTTTCTTTGTCAACGACAATTATGGGCAATGAAATAAATTTTTCAAAAGAGTTCGGCATCCCAAATGCCACGGGTACCGTGACAATTTTCCATAGTGTAAAGGGAAGCAGAACAATGAGAATAAATCGCTTGGGAATGGCGGAGGAGGAATAACCAAAACCCAATTTGGCTGTGTGAAAGCAGTCTTGTAAATAAAAATGAAACAAAAAAACAAAAAAACAATCAACTTGATTATACGAAAGCCAAGTTGCGGAGGGCAAAGTCTTCTTGAATTGATTATTGCTATAGCCATTTTCTCTTTAATCGGCGCCGCTATGATTGCCATGGTTACGGGGAGTTTTGTCGGATTGCGTCAGGGGGGCGAGCAAACTCAAGCCGAGGCATTGGCGCAGGAGGGGGTTGAGGCGGTCAGAGCAATCCGCGACAGGGCGTGGAATGAAAATATTTATTCAACCAGCTCGGTGGCGTTGGCGGGAAATGAATGGGTTTTTTCCGGCGAGGGAACAACCGAAACGATAGGGCAATTTACCCGTGTCATCTCGTTTAATGATGTTTGTCGGGGTATTTCCGGCAATATTGTTGATTGCCCGGGAGGGTATATTGACCCGCACACCAAGGAAGTTTCTTCCAACGTGAGCTGGAATGTCCGCCCCGGGGTTTCAAACACGGTTCGTCGCGTCTCCTATTTGACCAATTGGGACTCTTCTTTTTGGACGCAGACAAATTGGTCCGGCGGTTCCGGGCAGACAATTTGGTCGGATGCGACAATGTATGACAGTGACAATTACAATATTGATGTCAGGACGGCGGGCGAGGCAAAATTGGGAGCAACCGTAAACAGTAATTGGGAGATAAGCGGTGGCAGTTCTGCAAAAGACACATCTGATATTGATTTTGGACAAGGGTCATTATCGGATACGGCGATAACCGGAACCGGAGACCTGGCGAGCGTTATTTTAGACACGGGCTATCTTTGGACGGAAGACGCCGACAGCGGGTTGGCGACCACTCAGACTTTGCGTGATTTGGACGCGCTTTCCTCTTCCGATATTTGGGCGGTGGGAAGTAGCGGTAAAATTCTTCACTATGACGGAACATCTTGGTCCCAATTCGCGGACACCGGTTCGCAAACATGGTATTCAATTGATATGGTTTCCGCCACGGACGGCTGGTTGGTTGGAAACTCCGGAAAAATTTATCATTATGACGGCTCAACA
>QIJB01000030.1 GCA_003231675.1 Candidatus Campbelliibacteriota bacterium
CCCAAAAAACGGTAAAAACAAAAAGAGTGATGGCTGTCACAAAAATGGCTATAAGATAAAGATCAAAGCCTATCGCCATTCCGATTCCGGCCGCCACCCACAGACCGGCAGCCGTAGTGAGCCCCGTGATTCTTGACTCCTTGAATATAATCATACCGGCCCCTAAAAAACCAATACCCACAATTATCTGAGAAGCCATTCTCAGTGGATCAAAATTGGTGATGCCACTGCTTTGTTGAAAAACAATACGGGAGATTATGACGAACAAAGAAGACGCCATGCTCACCAGACCATATGTCCTCATCCCGGCCATTTTACCGGATATAGATCTCTCCAGCCCAAGAAGTCCGCCTAAAGTCAAAGCGAGAAACAACTGAATAAAAATAATAAAATTCGCTCCATCTAAACCATTCATATGGTTTTATTTTACCATACTGTCTCCAACACGCAATTTTTTTACTTCGGACGGTACTGGAGCGCCTCAAAAATATGTTTTTCAAGAATTTTATCTTCTCCTTCAAGGTCTGAAATTGTGCGCGCCAATTTAATGACTCTGTGATAAGCTCGTCCTGAAAAATTAAAGTTCTCAGCCGCTCTCAATAAGATTTTTTTTACTTTTTCCGAAAGTGGAGCGAGTTTTTCCAATTCGCGCATCCCCATTTCACTGTTTGTGAATATTCTCCTTTTGCTTCCTTTTTGAAACTCTTTGAACCTCTCGTTTTGAATCTTCCTCGCCTTGATGACTCTTTCTCTAATTGATTTTGATTGTTCCTCATTGCCCCTCTTGGCTGAAAGTTTTTCATACTCAACCTGAGGAACGTCAATCCAAAGATCAATTCTGTCCACTATGGGTCCGGAGATCTTTCTTTGATAACGCATAAGCGCCCCTTGCGGGCAGACGCAGGGCTTGGTTTGAGAACCTTTGTTCCCGCAAGGACAGGGATTCATCGCGCAAACCATTATGAATTCAGCGGGAAACTTCAACGATCCTTTGGCTCTGGCAACCGTAATATTCCCGTCCTCCATGGGTTGACGGAGCGCCTCTATAACCCTTCTGTCAAACTCGGGAAATTCATCCAAAAAAAGAACTCCTCTGTGGCTTAAGGTTATCTCTCCCGGCTTCGGATAAACTCCTCCCCCAACTATTGATACATAAGAAGAGGTGTGGTGAGGGCTGCGAAACGGGCGACGTAACATAAAACCGTCTTTCAAAATTCCACTCACGCTGTGTATAGCCGTTATCTCCAACACCTCATCAAAAGAAAGTGGCGGAAGAATAGTTGAAAAAGCTTTGGCAAGCATTGTCTTTCCCGTTCCCGGAGGTCCGACCATTAAAATATTATGGCCTCCGGCCGCGGCTATTTCTAACCCGCGTTTGGCGCTTTCTTGTCCTCTTACATCTTCAAAGCCCAAAGAAAAATTATCTTCCGCTTCGGTTATTTTAAAATCCATTCCTGCTGGAGGCGATTCCGTTAATGAAAATTCGCTTTGCCTACTGAAATGGGAAATAAGCTCGCTTAAATTTTTACAGCCAAAAACTTTAATTCCTTTAATTAAGCTTGCTTCTTGAATATTTTTTTGAGGCACAAAAACTTGTTTGAAGCCCATTTTTTTTGCGACTCCGACAGAAACTAATGTTCCTTTGACGGAACGGATTGATCCATCCAAAGCCAATTCGCCCAAAAAAATTTTATCTGAGGCGTCAAAAAAAATTTGCTTTGACGCAAGCAAATAAGCGAGAGAGATTGAGAGATCAAAAACCGGTCCTTCTTTCTTAAGGTCCGCAGGGGCGAGAGATATGATAACTTTTTGATTTTTCTTTTGCGGTGAAACAAGTCCTGAATTTTTAATGGCCGCCGATATTCTGTCCCTTGATTCTTCAACAGCTTTATCCGGCAAGCCAACAACAGAAAAAGAATGGAGACCTTGAGAAATATCCGCTTCAACGTCAATAATATTTGCCCCCAAACCTATCGTTTGGGCTGAATGAACTTTTACGGACATAAAGAATTATGTTTGTGGTTTATTCCGAGCGTCTTTGATACAATACTCCGCCATCGGGTAAGCCTCAAGCCTTTCTTCGCTTATCTCTTTATTACATATACTGCAAATACCGAAGGTTCCTTCGTCAACGCGCTTTAGCGCTTTTTCAATTGACATAAGATGCTTTTCAAGATTCTCTTCAAGAGCCTCTCTTGTTTCTTGTTCTTCAAAAGTATCCGCCAATTCATTCTTGTCTGAAACCCTGACATTCATATCGGGAACAGTTGTCTCCCATTCTCCTGGAGCTTGAAGGTTGGGGCGCGCCACTTCTGACAACTGCCCTTCAGTTTCTTTTTTGTGTTCCTTTAATTTCTTTTTGAAATATTCTATTTTTTCTTTTGATAACATAATGGCTTTATAATAACAAAAGAACATAAAAACCGCAATTCTTTACTCATTTAAATATCTTGGGGAAGAAAATCTCCTAAAAATTTCTTCTATAGCCTTCTCTCCGAACGAGATTACTAAATATTTTCGCCCGCCCTATAAAAGAATATGTCAGGAGTTTGCCTCCATTTTCTCCAAAAAGTTCTCTTGCGTCTCTATTTTCAATTTCTATGTCTTTGAACGCTATTTTTTTATCTTTATCCCCATTTATGCCCAAGGCGCCCCCGAGATTGGGGAAAATATTTTTTTCCCACCTCATCATGGCGGCAAAAGCGTTTTCATAAGATGTAACCTTGAAAACAATAATCGGCTCATTCACAGAAGAAGAAAAAACAAACAGATAAAATTTATCTCCGAGCGAGTCAAGTAACCCTGTTGGGAGATTAACACCAATACCTTTGAAAAAATTCCGGGTCGTCATAAGAATTTTTAGTCCACCTTCCGATTTCTTAATAACGGGAAAATAACGAAGTTCGCCATTGGGAATTTTTTCTTTTATTATTTGAGCGATTTCTTTAATATCAACCTCTTTCTCTGAATCAGGACTGATAATCGGGCTCGGGAAAACTGAAACAGGAGATTCTTTCCTTGTTTTTTGCTTAACAATTAAATATCCGGCTGTTCCCGCTGCGCCCAATGACATTAAAAAAATCAGTAAAATGAAAATTTTTACCAGAATATTTTTTGCGCTTTTTTCTGGTTTTTGAGAAGCTCCGCGAGAAATCTTTCTTTTTGCTTCAGTGGCGGCCATATCAAGTATTGATATGTTTTTCTTTTTTATATATTCTGAACTGTCGCTTTTCAGTGTTCTTAAGTTTGGTATCTTATTTTTTTTTGGGGGAATATTATTTTCCATAACTATAAAGTGTTCATCGGCATTATCAAATACCTGAAGGAATTATCATCCACTCCGGAAATAACCAAAGGTTTTTCTTCTCCGGAAAAACGAAGAATTATTTCCTTAGAGGGAATATACTGGAGACAATCATATATATATCTGTGGTTAAAAGACATTTTTAATTTTTTCCCTGTGGTCTTTGCCTTTATTTTCCCCGTGTGCTCCCCTGATTCTGGACTTGAAGTTGAAATGGTCATAAACTCGCTTTCAGGGTCAATATTTATATTGATTTCATTGAGTTTTCCGGAAAAAATTGAGGCTGTCTTTAACGCCGCAGAAAAGGAATTTTTATCCAGAATCGTGTCAGTGATGAATTTTGTCGGGATTATTTGCTGGTAATCCGGAAAAACCCCTTCAGTCAACCTGGAGATAAAATCAACACCGTTCAATGAAATGAATATTTGGTTTTTATCTAAAGTTAATTTCAACATACCTTCTCTTCCGTCAAATATTCTCAATATCTCTAAAACACTCTTCATAGGGATAAGTATATTTTTAAAACCGGGAAAAAACAGGTTTATTTTTTTTTCAGCCAACCTAAAAGAATCCGTGGCGACAAAAGTGAGGGGAATAGCCTTGTCAGATACGACGTAAACCGAGGATATTTCAGGTTTAATGTTTAAAAAGGATGCCGCATAACTTACGGACTTTAAACCTGAAATAAAATCACTCACCGGAATTTCAAAAATATTCCCCTCTTTAGCGGTCGGTAAAACAGGAAAATCATCACAAGGTTGACCTTTGATTAATGTGGAAGTGTCGGAAGTTAAAATTAAAAGGCTGTTGTGGTGAGATTCAAGTGTGATGTTCTCATCTGAAGAAAGACTGGAAAGAAAACTGTTAACAACTCCGGCGGGAATGGTTATCATGCCTTTTTCCTCTATTTTTGCGAGTATCTCGACACTCAAACCGATTTCAAGGTTTGTTGATGTTAATTTTAGCCTTCTCTCTTCGCCTAAAATTAAAATATTACTTAAAACAGGTAATGATAAATTTTTCCCTGTTATTTTTTCGCATAACCCAACCGCTTCTTTAAGATTTATTTTAGAGCAAATAGCTTTCATTGATTTAGTTTAAATTTATTTGTTGATAATATAATAATATAAATTTTTTAAAATTTCTTTTTTATTACTACTATTAGTTCTTGCGGATATGTTTATAAACAGAAAATATCTTGATTTTACCGCCTTTTTTTCAATTCCACCCACTTGATATTCTGTAAGTAAGTCAAGTGTTTAAAAGTGGATAAAATTAAGACCATCCCTTTTAAAATAATTTCCACTCTTTTTATCCACTTTTTTTACACACTTTTTCCATAAAGCAGTAATCTTATGTTTTCTATTTCTTCATTTAATTTATCATCTTTCTTAATTGAATCCCTGATTTTTTTATAAGCGTGAATGACAGTGGTGTGATCTCTTTGACCGAATTTTTGCCCGATATACGGGTAAGAAGTGTTCAAATCCTGTCTTAATAAATACATCGCGACTTGTCTGGGCTTGACAACCTCTTTTCTTCTTGTTTTTTCAAACAGGTTTTTTTCGTTAATGTTGTAAAAGTCGGCAATTATCTTTATTAACTGACCCATAGTTACCCTCTTAATGGGTTCTGAATTTTTTTTGATAAATTCTTTTACTTCAGCGAGAGAGAGATCTCTGCCTTTGATTTTATTTTGCCCCATAATTGAGTTTAAAGACCCCTCAAGCTCCCTTATGTTTTCTTGGACGGTTAGCGCTATATATTCCAATATCTCTTTTTCTATTAAAAAATTATTTTCCTGCACTTTCGCTTCTAAAATAGCCAAACGGGATTCATATTCAGGTTTAGGAATATCAACCATCATTCCCCCTTCACATCTGGACCTCAGTCTTTCCTCAAGTCCTGAAAGATGTTTCGGCGGTTTATCGGAAGAGAAAATAATTTGTCCATTTCTTTCATAAAGAGAATTAAAAATGTGAAAAAACTCTTCCTGAATTTTCAGTTTTCCAGAGAAAAACTGAATGTCATCTACTATAAGAAGATCATATTTCCTGTATTTTTCTTTAAAGGCGGGAATTGAGTTGTTGCGCATACTGAAAACGAAATCATTGGCAAATTTTTCAGAAGTGGTGTAAAAAATATTAGCTTTTTTGTTTTCCGTTTTTATTCTGTTTCCGATTGCCTGAAGAAGATGTGTTTTTCCCAACCCGACTCCTCCATAAATAAATAAAGGGTTATACGCAGTTCCGATATTTTTCGTTACGGCCAATGCAGCCGCGTAAGCCACTTCATTGAATGACCCGACAACAAAAGAATCAAAAGTGTACTTGGGATTAAGATTAGCCTCTTTATCTATATTAAAATCACTAAAACCGAGTTGCTCATTGTTTATTGACCCCCTTTCCATCGGAGCCACTTTATTTTTTTCGCTTTCATCTTCTTGTTTTTGGGCGTTGATAAGGTATTCAATACTGCGAATATTTGGTTCAATAGAATGGATGGCCTTAAGAATAAACTTATTATATTTTGTAAAAAGCCATTCTTTTACAAAAATATTGGGAACACTGAGATAAATAATCCCATTTTTATCATTGACAATACTTGTATTTTTAAACCATGTTATAAAATTAGCTCTGGAAACGTTGAGTTCTATCTCAGCCAAGGCGTCTCCCCAAAGTTTTTTATAATCCAATTTCATTGATTTATATTATATCAAAGTTATTAATAAAATGTTTGAGTATCAAAAAACAGCAAACATTGCTATTATGTTAATAATATGTGGATTACATGTGAATATTGATTATTAGAAAAATGCGTTGCCTTATTTGTGTTGAATAATATGCCCCTAAAAATTAAAAGAATTGACAAGGAGTTATTTAAAAATGTGTTCTCTTTTGGAAAAATTGTTCATTCAGACCTTATTTTCTTAAAAATTTCAAAAACTAAAAGCAATGACCTTTTTTTTTCCTTTGTTGTCTCAAGTAAAGTTTCCAAAAAGGCCGTTGTCCGCAATAAACTCAAAAGAAGGGCGCGCCATATTACCGGCAAAATGGCGTCCTTTTTGGTTTTAGGCGCGGTTGTGGCGGTTTTCTTTAAAAAAGGAGCGGATCAGCTTGATTTTAAAGAATTAGAGAAAAAACTTAATTTCCTTTACAGGAAAGCGGGAATTTTACAATAAAGGAAATTACTGTATAGTTAAGACATAAATGTTCGGTTTTCTTATTTCAATTTATAATGTTGTTTTTTACCAGCCGTTATTGAACGGTTTGGTTTTTTTGATTAATGCCATGCCGATGCACGACATTGGATTTGCCGTTATTCTCCTGACAATCATTGTTAAATTCATAATCTTTCCTTTTCAGCACAAATCAATTACAACCCAAAGAAAAATGCGCGAACTGGGCCCAGAACTAAAAAGAATTAAAGAAGAATATAAAAAAGACAATCAAATACAGGCAAAAAAAACAATGGAGCTTTATCGCGAGCACGGCATCAACCCATTGTCCGGCTTTCTCATTTTGTTGATACAACTTCCGCTTTTTATCGCCCTTTATAAAATTTTTATGGGAGGGGTGAATTTTGATATTTCTATAGTTTATTCATTTATCCATATTCCCCAAAATATCAATATAAATTTTCTTGGGATTTTTGATATGACGAAACGAAGTTATTTTTTAGCCGCATTGGCGGGAATTTCTCAATTTTTTCAGATGAAATTATCAATTCCAGTCGCTGAAAAAACAAACAACCCTAAAAAATCATTCAAAGACGACTTGGCGAGGAGTATGGGGGTTCAGGCAAGATATATTATGCCCGCCTTTATCTTTTTCATCGCCTTGAAGTTTTCCTCGGCAATGGCTCTTTATTGGACAACAATGAATATTTTTGCTATAGTGCATGAAAGTGTCGTAAAGAGACAGGCTGAAAAAAAACGAGAATAACGCAAAAAAATGGAGAAACAACTGAAAATAATAAAATCGCTGATAGAGGGCGTTCTTGAAAAAATGAATGTGGAAGGAGAGGTGTTGGTTAAGGAAAGCGCCGAATGTTCGCAATTTATCATCAAGACGGGGGAAGCGGGGCTTTTAATAGGGGAAAACGGACAACATTTAGCAGCTCTTAATCATATTTTAAAAAAAATAATTGAAAACGAGTTCAGAAAGAATGATTTGGAGAGAATTTATTTTATAGTTGACATCAATGATTATCAGGCGAAGAAAAACGAAGACTTAAAAAATTTGGCGCAGATGGGCGCCCAAAGGGCGAGATACTTTAAAAAGGATGTAACATTAAAACCGATGAATTCATATGACAGGAGGATTGTTCACGCCACCTTAACCGCATATCCTGACATTGAAACGGGGAGTATTGGTCAAGAACCAGAAAGAAGGGTCGTAATTAAACCGTACTCAATGACGCAAGATTAGAGTTTTTGGTTGTTTTAATTTTATTGTCGCGGTTGACCCGCGACTTTTATTTATGTTAAGATGTCACAATGCAAATAAAAATAGAAAAACTTTCAGGGTCTGAGATTGAGATTGTCGGAGAGATAACGGCTGATGACTTTGAATCAAAGAGAGAGGTGGCATTGAAAGAAATCTCCACGGGAGTTAATATCCCCGGGTTTCGTCCCGGGCACATCCCAGAAAAAGTATTGGCGGACAATATTGGAGAACAGGTTATCTTGGAAAAAATGGCCGAGATGTGTCTGCAAAAAGCCTATCTTTCAATTATAGAGGAAAACAAGATTGAAGCTATTGGACGTCCAGAAATAACCATCACAAAAATTGCGGCGAAGAATCCTTTATGTTTTAAAATAAAAACAGCGGTGTTGCCTGAAATGGAATTGCCAGATTATAAAAACATTGCCTCTCAAACCATGAAAAAAAAGGAGGATGTTTCGGTTGAGGACAAGGAAATTGAACAAACCATTGATTATTTAAGAAAATCCCGCGCGCGCAAAGATGAGCAGGGAAAAGAAATTCTTCCGGATTTGAATGACGAGTTTGTTAAAGGGCTCGGACAGTTCAAGGATGTGAATGATTTTAAGAATAAGATAAAGGAAAACATCCTTTTGGACAAGAAGATGAAAATGAAAGAAAAAAAGAGGTTGGAAATTCTTGATAAAATAATTTCTTCAATGAAGATTGAAGTCCCCGGAATTCTCATTGAGGCGGAGGAGAATAAGATACTCAATGAAACAAAGGACAATATCTCTCAAATGGGCATGAAATGGGATGATTACCTAAAACATGTTAAAAAAACGGAAGAGGAAATGTTGGCGGGATGGGAAAATGACGCCGTGAAGAGAATTAAGCATGGTCTGGTCCTCAATAAAATGGTGGAGGCGGAAAAAATTGAAGTTCCTGAAGCTGATATCAATAAAGAAACGGAAAAAATAGTTGAGCACTACAAAAAAGGTGGACAGGATGTTGACCGGAACAGGGTTAGAGAATATACTTACAACATGTTGAAAAATGAAAAACTGTTTCAACTTCTTGAAAAATGTTAATCCCAACAGTAATTGAAAAAACTCAATATGGAGAGCGAGCATATGATATTTACTCCCGCCTTTTGAAAGATAGGATTGTTTTCTTGTCCGGTGCGATTAACGATGGGATGGCGAATACAATAATCGCGCAATTGTTGTTTTTGAAATCTCAGGACTCTAAAAAAGAGATTAGTCTTTACATCAATTCTCCAGGGGGGTCCGTTACCGCCGCTTTGGCGATTTATGATACGATGCAGCACATCAAGCCGGATGTCTCCACAATCTGTGTTGGCTTGGCGGCGTCTGGAGGGGCAATTCTTTTAGCCGCCGGACAAGCGGGAAAAAGATTCGCTTTACCAAACGCAGAAGTAATGATTCATCAAGTGATGGGTGGGGCGGAAGGTCAAGCCGTTGATATTGCCATACAATCGCGACACATCATTAAAGTGAAAGACAGATTGAACAAAATTCTTTCAAAACACACAGGACAGCCTGTGGCAAAAGTGGAAAAAGACACGGATAGGGATTATTTTATGGAACCCGAAGAAGCTAAAAAATACGGTATTATAGATACTGTATTGAAAAATAAAAACAATTCCAAATAAAACAGGGTTATATTAATTTTTCCAGTAAACTTTTTCCGGTCATAGAGTCCGGTTTTTTTAACCCCAATAACGCCAAAATGGTCGGCGCCACATCCGTGAGAGTACCTCTTACTTCCGCGTACTGTTTATTTACATCCTCTTTTTCAAGCGGTTTGGTGTGTTTAAATTCATTGGCTATAAGGTAAAAGGGAACAGGGTTAGAGGAGTGCATACTCTTTTTTTCTCCAGTGAGTTTATAAAGTTTTTCCTCAGCATTTCCGTGATCGGCGGTAATAGCCATTACGCCACCGATTTTTAATATCTCCGGCATTATTTTACCGATACATTCGTCTATTTTTTTAATCGCTTTGGCAGTAGCTTCAATATTTCCCGTGTGTCCGACCATGTCGGCATTCGCGAAATTAACCATAATCAGATTGTATTTTGCAAGATTGGAAATGATGGCCCCGGTAATTTTATCGGCGGACATTTCGGGAGCGAGGTCGTAAGAAGAGACACCAAGAGAAGGAATAAGAATTCTACCCTCCTCTTCAAACGGTTTTTCTTCTCCTCCATTTATAAAAAAAGTGATATGAGCGTATTTTTCCGATTCAGCGATATGGAGCTGACTTAACCCGGCGTCTGAGACAACCCGCGCCAAAGGATATTCAACAGCCGCTGACTTAAAGGCGGGTAAAATAAACCCCTCTCTTTCTTCCTCGCCACATGAAACGGAAATTTTCTTATCATACTCGGTCATTGTGACGAATAGCAAGTTTTTTAATTGTTTTCTTTTAAATTTATCAAATTTTTTGTCAACAAAAGCGTGTGTGAGCTGTCTGGGGCTGTCTTCGCGAAAATTGTAAAAAATAACGGCATCATTGTCTTTAATTCTTCCTTCACCGCCCTCAATCTTCGCCGCTTCTATAGCGGCATCAAAAATATCTTTATCATATTGGCTCTTAATGTAGTCTGAAGGAACTCGGAATGAATTTCCATTACCTTCTGTAAAAACATTGTAAGCTTTTTCTATTCTGTCCCAATTATTATCTCTGTCCATTGCGTACTTTCTCCCAATAATGGAAACTATCTTCGCATTAGGGCATTGTTCGGCGAGAAACATTTCCAATTTTTTATAGAAAGAAAAACCCTCTTTTTGATAAGCGTCTTTCCCGTCGGTAAAAAGGTGGAGAAAAACCCTTTTTACATTGTTTTGCTTGGCAAGCTCCAAAAGAGAGTAAAGATGTTCCGCATAGGCATGGACAGTCCCAGAGGAAAAAAGACCCATCAAATGTAAAGAAGAATTGTTCTCTTGGGTGTGTCTTATCGCTTGCATAAAAGCTTTATTTTCATAAAAGCTCCCGTCTTCTATTGAGTTTGATATTCTAGGGAGGTAATTCAGAATGATTTTTCCGGCACCAATATTTAAGTGACCGACTTCACTGTTTCCTTCTTTTCCCCAAGGGAGCCCCACGGCGATTCCCGAAGCCTGCAGTGTTGTGAACGGGAAGTCGCGTTCAATTTCAGAAAAATTCGGTCTCTCAATTATTTCCCAAGGAGAACCAACACGGTTTTGGGGAACGCCAAAACCGTCCAAAATAATTAAAAGAACAGGCTTATAATGTTTCATATGCTTCTAAGTTTATCACAAAAGCCATATATGGCTAAGTTTTCATAGCACCCGTTTTTAATACAAGGCACCGTATTTAATAGTTAATGACAGGTGTTGCAATTATTTCTTGAAGGCTGCAAAAGATGAGATACATAGGTAATACCCCTGATTTGGCAAAACTGCTAAAATCGGGGTATGATTACCAGCTTAAATCTCATCAACA
>QIJB01000007.1 GCA_003231675.1 Candidatus Campbelliibacteriota bacterium
GGGTTTTATTTTTGTCGAAATTGAATTCCACAGATTTTTGGAGTATAGTTATTCTTATGGAAAAACTGGAAAAACCGACTCCGCCCGGCGGGAAAAGGATTTATATGGATCACGCCGCCACGACTTATTTGGATGAACGCGTTAAGGATGCTATGGAGCCGTACTGGATTGAAAAGTTCGGCAATCCGAGCGCGTTGTATAAGGAAGGTAGGGAAGCAAGACAAGCGTTGGAAAATGCGCGGGTGGACATCGCGAGCGAAATAGGCGCGCGCGCTGAGGAAATAACTTTCACCAACGGCGGGACGGAGAGCGACAATCTGGCGATTTTCGGCGTGGCATACACCCTAAAAAAGAATGTTGGGAAAAATTCCGACGGCGTTTCTCTTCCCCATATTATTACTACAAAATTTGAGCATCACGCCGTTCTTTCGCCGTGCGAATTTTTGGAGAAAAACGGCTTTGATGTTGATTATCTTGAAGTGGGGGAGGACGGAATCGTTAATCCGAAAGATGTTGAAAAGGCGCTTAGGCCGGAAACGATTTTGGTTTCAATAATGCTGGCGAACAACGAAGTTGGCACTATTCAGCCGATTGCCGAAATCGGAAAAATTTTGAAAAATCACAAGACGTTATTTCACACGGACGCTTGTCAAGGGGCGGGATACCTCAATCTTAATGTGGAAAAAATGGGCGTTGATTTGATGACCTTGAACGGTTCAAAGATGTATGGTCCCAAAGGAATCGGTTTGCTTTATGCCAAGCGGGGAATTAAGCTGGAGCCAATGTTGCGTGGTGGTCAGCAAGAAAGAAGAATGAGGCCCGGAACGGAAAATGTGCCCGGGATTGTCGGTTTGGCGGAGGCGTTAAAAAACGCTCAAGCTGAGAAGGACGAAGAATCGGCGCGGGTGGCTGAACTGCGAGACTACTTCATTAAGCGGATTACGGACGAAATACCGAAAGTTTTCCTGAACGGTCATCCGCAAAAACGTCTGCCAAACAACATAAATGTTTCTATCCTTGGCGTTGAAGGGGAGGCGGTTATATTGTATCTTGACGAATACGGAATCGCGTGCTCAACCGGCTCGGCTTGCACATCGGAAAGTTTTGAGCCGTCCCATGTCATTCTCGCATTGGGCAAACCGCGCGCCTACGCTCACGGTTCGGTGAGATTTACTCTTGGAAAACGAAACACGAAAGAGGATATTGATTATACCGTGGAAACATTGAAGAGCGTGGTCGAAAAACTGAGAAGTATATCGGCGGTCAGCGTATAATTGCAATAAAGAAAAAAATGGCGGATATAATAAACAATAAAGGGGAAGAGTGGCTCTACTCGGAAAAGGTTAAGGAGCATTTTTTGAATCCGAAAAATTTCCTCGCCGAAGAACCGAAGGAGGGAGATTTTGACGCGGAAGGAGAAGCGGGAAATTTCGCCTGCGGAGACATTATGAAAGCTTGGATTAAAGTTGAGCCGGGAACGGAGAGAATAAAAGATTTCAAATGGCGGACTTGGGGGTGCGCTTCCGCCATCGCCGCAACGTCAATGTTCTCCGAGATGGTGCTGGAAAATGACGGAATGACGGTTGAGGATGCGCTGAAAATAACTCCTCAAGACATAATCGCGCGCTTGAGCGGACTTCCTCCGCAAAAGGTCCATTGCTCCGTTCTCGCCGACCAAGCGTTCAAAGACGCAGTTAAAAATTATAGGAAAAAGAGTAAATAAAACTATGAAAAAAAAAGAAATATTCACTGAGAGTGTTTTGAACAAATACGCCGATGTTTTAATTTGGGGTTTGGAGGCGGCTCGGAAGTCCGTGGGAGGAAAATACAAAAAGGGCGACATCATTTATATCAGCTACGAATTGGATTCGCTTAAATTGGCGGAGGTCTTATACAGAAAACTTTTGGAAAAAGGAATGAATGTCGTTGTCAGGATGGGTGCCACCTCCAAAATGCAGTTTGATTTTTACGATGTTGCCAATAAAGACCAATTGAGTTTCTTGGCTCCATGGAGCAAGGATTTGTATAAAAATCTGAATGGTTTGATTAGCTTAATCGCCCCGTCTTCTTTGACGCATCTTTCCGGCATTGATTCAAAAAAAATGGCACTTGTGGCGATTTCCGCAAAACCGTTAAAAGAAATCGCGCACAAGCGCGAAGAAACCGGCGATTTCGGCTGGACTCTTTGTATAATGCCGACGGAGGAATTGGCAAAGAAGGCGAAAATGTCTAAAGAAAATTACGCCAAAGAGATTATCAAGGCGTGTTATCTGGACAAAAAAGATCCGGTAAAAATATGGGAAAATCTTCGCAAGAAAGCCGATGCCGTTAAAAAATCGCTCAATGGTTTGGATGTTGATTATTTTCATATCAAGTCTCAAAATACCGACCTAAAAGTGACTCCGGGAGAAAAAAGGAAATGGCTTGGGTTGAGCGGGCACAACATTCCCAGTTTTGAAATTTTTACTTCTCCTGATTGGCGAGGCACGGAGGGCGTTTATTACGCCAATATGCCTTCTTTCCGGAGCGGGAACTATGTGGAAGGTGTTCGTTTGACTTTCAAAAACGGCAAAGTCGTAAAAGTGGAAGCCAAGAAAGGAGAAAAATTCGTCAAAAAGCAACTGGCGATGGATAAGGGGGCGAGTCGCTTAGGCGAACTCTCGTTCACTGACAAAAGGTTTTCTCCAATCGGAAAATTTATGGCGAATACTCTCTTTGATGAAAATGTCGGGGGTAAATATGGCAATTGTCATATCGCCGTGGGGAGCAGTTTTTCCGACACTTACTCTGGCGACATCAAAAAACTAACAAAAAAACTCAAGAAAGATTTAGGATTCAATGATTCCGCGCTTCACTGGGATCTGATAAACACCGAAAAGAAAAAGGTGACCGCGTTCTTGAAATCGGGAAAGAAGGCCGTAGTCTATGAAAACGGGTTATTCAAAGTTTAAAATACTTGAGCCGAAAACCTCTCGGCACCAAATATAGCAATGGAGAAAAACGCCAAAAAATTATTGGAGGAATTAAACCAAAAGTACAAAAAACTTCATAAAAAATACGAAGAGCTGTATTGGCTTTTTTATATGGGCGACCATTCCGTTAAAGAAAAAATGAACAAAGCCTCGGTGGCAAGGGACGCTTTTCGCGCGAACAAAAAATACGCCTCCGCCGTGGAAAAGTTTTTGGAAAGCGCGCGCGGAAAAGAAAAAGAAAAGCTGTCGGCATGGAAGTTGTTTTTCAGTAAATATCAAGCGCCTGAAAATTTGATTGAACTGAAAAAAAGAACAGACGAGTTGGAAAACAAAATTTTGCAAAGGCGGGCAAAAAGGAAAGAAGGCTACAAGGACCCTTGGTCAGGCAAGTTCGTGAAGGCCTCGGCGGCGCGAATGAGTATGATTATGATTACGGACGGCGATGAGGCGGTGAGAAAAGCGTGTTTCCGCGCCAAAGAGGAGTTGGCGGAAGAGTATGTTTCCGAATACGTCCGGCTTGTGAAGATGAGAAACGAATACGCTCGAGAACTCGGATATGAGGATTTTTACGATTACAAGGCGAGAACAACGGACGGAATGTCCAAAGAAGAGATATTTTCAATTTTTAACGAAATTTACGAAAAGACCAAATATGCTTTCAAAGATATCGGAAAAATGGAAAAGAGAATACCGGGATTACGGAAGCCTTGGAACTTTTCCTATATGATGTCCGGAGATTTCAGGAAAGAAGAAGACCCATATTTTCAATTTGATGAAATGCTGATGAGGTGGGGAAGAAGTTTTTCCGCCTTGGGCGTTGATTTCAACGGGGGAAGTTTAAAACTTGATTTATTGGAAAGAAAAGGGAAGCACGGAAACGCCTTTTGCAATTGGCCTGATCCGGTAAGTTTTAAGAGCGGGAAGAAAATCCCCGGAAGCTCCAATTTCACTTGCAACGCCATTCCGGGACAAGTTGGTTCCGGCATCAATGCTGGAAGAACTTTGTTTCATGAAGGGGGGCACGCCGCCCACTTATTGAACGCTGAACAAAGCGAGATATGTCTGAACACTGAATACCCGCCAGCATCCGCGGCTTGGGATGAAACCCAAAGCACGCTTTTTGAAAATATTTTTCATGGCATTGAGTGGAAGACCAGATATGCGCGGAACAGAGAGGGAGAGAAGTACCCATTCAGACTTTTTGAGAGAAAAACCAAAAGGCTTCATAAATTGATTCCTTTGAATTTGGCGGCGATTATATCCGTGAGCGAGTTTGAGAAGAGAGTTTACGAGGAAAAAAACGCAAACGAAGCCAAGGTGATGAAAATCGCAAAAGAAGTGCATAAAAAACATTTTGACCGCAGCGAGCCTTCCCTTTCCATTTTGAGCGTTCCGCATTTGTATGTGTCAGAGCATTCCTGCTATTACCACGGTTACGGATTGGCGGAGCTCGCCGTTTGCCAATGGAGAGATTATTTTCACAAAAAATACGGCTATATAGTGGATAATCCCCGAATCGGAAAAGAAGTCCGGAAGTTTTGGCAAATGGGCTCTTCAAGAACATTCAAAGAATTCGTGAAACTGGCGACAGGAAAACATCTTTCCGCGAACGCGTATTTGAGAGAAGCGACGATGACTCTTCGCGAGCGAATCAGCTCCGCCGAGAAAAAACTGAAAAAAATGGAAACCGTGCCGGAATACAAAAAGAGGGTGAAATTGAACGCTTCCATAAAAATGGTTCACGGAAAAAAGATTATTTGCGACAACAAGAACGGCTTTGAGGAGATGTCCCGAAAATACAAGCGATGGCTTAAAGAATTTTGATTTTTCAAATTAAACCGACTCTATGTTAGAATAAAGTCATGTCTCAATATTACAAAGCGCAACGAACACGGAATTTATATGATCCCGACAAAAACAACGCTTCCGAAACAGGCGAGGCTTTTAAGGTCTCGCGTTCAAAAATTGACCTCTTTTTGCAATGTCCCCGGTGCTTTTATTTGGATCGCCGGTTGGGAGTGGCCAGACCTCCGGGATTTCCGTTCGCCCTGAATAGCGCCGTTGATACGCTGTTGAAACAAGAATTTGACATCTATCGGCAAAGAGGAACTAAGCATCCATTGATTGAAAGATATGGGGTTGACGCTATTCCGATTCCTCACAAAGATTTGGACAGATGGCGTCACAATTTTACCGGCGTGCAATATTTGCACGAACCGACAAACTTGTTGATATTTGGCGCCATTGACGATCTTTGGCAAAATTCAAAGGGCGAGTATATTGTCGTGGATTACAAAGCGACTGCCAAGGATGAGGCGATTACGAGTTTGAACAAGGATTGGCATATCGGGTATAAAAGGCAGATGGAGATTTATCAATGGCTTTTGCGGAACAACGGATATGATGTGTCGGATACCGGCTATTTTGTTTACTGCAACGGCAAAACAGACAGGGAAGCTTTTGATAGAAAACTTGACTTTGACGTTACCTTAATCGCTTACAAGGGCGACAGTTCTTGGGTTGAAGAAACCGTTTTTGACATTAAAAAATGTTTGGACGGAGGGCAAATCCCTCCCGCCGGTCCGGATTGCGATTATTGCGCCTATATCCAATCCGTAAAATCAAAAGAAAAGATATAAATATTATTTAATTGGAAAAAATCAATAAAGTATGAGAAAATAAAAATATGATAAATATCTTAATCAAATGGTTAGTCGTTTCTTTGGTAATATTGGCGTCCGCCTACGCGTTCAGCGGAATTATGGTGGCGAACTTTTTTGTGGCGGTGGTCGCCGCAATCTTTATCGGTTTGGTTACCGCCATTTTGCGTCCCATCCTTTTGATTTTGGCGTTGCCCATTACAATTATAACCTTGGGGTTGTTTACATTTGTCGTTAACGCCCTTCTGATAATGCTTGTTGCGATGTTCGTCCCTGGTTTTATCGTAGCCAATTTCTGGTGGGCACTTCTTCTCGCCCTTATTCTTTCAGTGGTCAATTTGCTTAAATAGCGGACAAATTCTCTTTAATACAACGAGAATGAGTGTTGATTTTTTGTTCATATTGGAATAAAATAAGAGAAAATATGGATGAGCTCAATAAAACACAAGTCGTTATGCTCGTTTTACTGGTCAGTTTCGTGACCTCTTTGGCGACAGGTATTGTTACCGTAACTCTGATAAATCAAGCTCCTCCTCCCATTACGCAGATGATAGGCAGGGTTATAGAAAAAACCATTGAAACTGTTAAGCCGGGAGAACCGATTCATGAAAAAACCATCATTATTACCCAAGAGGATATGGTTATGAAGGTTGTCAAGAATGTTTCTTCAGCTGTTGTGAGCGTGGTAGCCACCAAAGATGTTCCGGTTATGGAGGAATATTTCAGCAGCCCTTTTAAGAATCTTCCGCAAGGATTTTTTCCAGATATCAAAATACCTCAATATCGTCAAAAAGGAACGGAAAAGAAACGTGTTTCCAGTGGTAGCGGTTTTTTCATCTCCAAAGACGGTTTAATTTTAACGAATAAACATGTCGTTGCCGACCCCAAAGCGGAATACTCGGTAATAATGAATGACGGAAGAAAACTTGCCGCGAAAGTTTTGGTAAGAGACCCTTTTCAGGATATAGCGATTTTAAAAGTTGAGGGAAAAGAGTTTAATTATATTCCGCTCGGAGATTCAAGAAAAATTAAAGTCGGACAAAGCGCGATAGCAATCGGAAATTCTCTGGGAGAATTTCAAAACACTGTTTCGGTCGGTATAATTTCCGGCTTGAAACGCAGGGTAATGGTAGTGGGAGACGCCATAACAGGGGCAGAGGAACTGCAGGAACTCATCCAAACGGACGCATCAATCAATCCCGGCAATTCTGGCGGACCACTCCTTGATTTGTCGGGCAATGTAGTCGGTATCAATACCGCAATGGCAGAATTGGCGGAGAATATAGGATTTGCCCTGCCTATCAACATAGCCAAGAGAGACATTAAGGATATTCAGGAATTTGGTACGGTAAAATATCCTTTTATAGGAATAAGGTATCAATCCGTAAACACTGAGATAAAAATAAAAAACAAACTTCCCGTTGATTACGGACTTCTTTTGACAAGAGGGCCGAAAGGCGAGCCATCCATTACCAAAGACAGTCCGGCGGAAAAGGCGGGTCTGAAGAAAGGGGACGTAATTCTTGAGGTAAATGGGATAAAAATGCATGATTCCAATTCATTGATTTCATTGTTGAACAAATTAAGGGTTGGTGACAAAATAAAGATGAAAATTTTCCGTAACGGCAAAAAAATGGAATTAAGCGTAACCCTGAAAGAAAGACCTGAAAAACAGTAAATTCCGGAGCGATTTGACAATAACAGTGTTTAATGATAGAATCTTGTATTAAAAAGGTGGCGTTCCTTCTTGGCGAAGACAGCCATTGGTTCGCCGATAACATAATATTATGCAACCATTTCAAAATTTTACAATCAAAGCCCAAGAGGCCGTGCGGAGAGCGCACGAATTGGCGGTTGAGAGAGGGCAAAATCATGTTGATGTCCTTCATCTTCTTGCTGCCCTTACGCTCCAAGAAGAAAGTGTCGTTATTTCTATTTTGGAAAAACTGGAAATAGATCTCGTTTTCCTCTCGGAATCCATTTTAGATCAAATGGATGATTCTCAAACTTCGTCAACCGTGGCGCCCTCATATCAAATGTATTTGGCCCCGGAATTAGCAAAGGTTCTTGAAGAATCACATCGCATTGCTCAACTTATGAAAGATGATTATGTTTCGACGGAGCACCTTTTTCTCGCGATACTGGAAGTGCCGTCGGAAGGAAAGAGAATTCTTGAAAAATTCAAAATAGAAAAGGAACAGGTTATGAGAATATTGAACGAACTTCGCAATTCCAGGCCTGCTGAAGCTGAGGGAAAACAGCAATTTAAAATACTTTCAAAATATGCGCGCAATCTCACTAATATGGCAAAAGAGGACAAATTGGATCCCGTTATTGGGAGAGATGAAGAAATCAAAAGGATAATGCAGATTTTGAGTCGCAGAACAAAAAACAACCCTATTTTGATAGGAGAAGCGGGTGTTGGAAAAACCGCCATTGCCGAGGGGTTGGCGAGAAGAATTGTTCAAGGCGATGTGCCCGAATCGCTTCGCGACAAGGAGTTGGTTTCTCTTGATTTGGCGTCTTTGGTTGCCGGAACGAAATACAGAGGAGAATTTGAAGAGCGTCTCAAGGGTCTTCTCAAGGAGATGGAAAGAGCGGGGGGGAAAATAATACTCTTTATTGACGAAATACACACACTGGTCGGAGCCGGAGCGTCAGAGGGAGCGATTGATGCTTCCAATATACTGAAACCGGCTTTGGCGAGAGGAGAATTGCGCGCTATTGGTGCGACAACCTTGAAAGAATATCAAAAATACATTGAAAAGGATTCGGCGCTCACGAGAAGATTTCAGCCGGTTTACGTGGAAGAACCTTCCGTTGAGGACGCTATTTCAATTTTGCGCGGATTGAAGGAAAAATACGAGCTTCATCACGGGGTGCGGATTACGGATAGCGCCATAAAAGCCGCCGTTAATTTGTCAGCGAGATATATTTCCGAAAGATTTTTACCGGACAAAGCCATAGATTTGATTGGGCTTCCGCGCGCCGGCTTGAGCTTGACAGTATGCCTGAAGAATTGGAAATAGCGAACAGACAAATAATGAAGCTTGAAGTTGAAAAACAAGCTCTATTAAAGGATGCCGAGGGAAACGGGGAAGGCGCGGCTAAGGCGAAGAAGAGAATTAAGGAAATAGAAAAAGAAATAAGTAATCGCAAGGAAAAAATTTCCGCGTTGGAATTGAAATGGAAAAATGAAAAAGACGCCATAGGCATCATTAGGGGATTGAAAAAAGAAATGGAAACAGTTCGCTTGGAGGCTGAGACGGCGGAGCGCCGGGTGGACTTGGCGCGCGTGGCGGAGTTGCGATACGGAAAAATTCCCGAAATTGAAAAGAAGATTAAACAAGAAGAAAATCGGCTCAAAAAATTCCAAACATCGCGCAGAATTCTTAATGAAGAAATTACGGAGGAGGATATAGCCAATATCGTTTCGCGATGGACCGGCATTCCCGTTTCCAAAATGCTGGAGGGTGAAGCGGAAAAATTACTGAGAATGGAAGACGAATTAAGAAAAAGAGTAATCGGACAAGATGAGGCGATTAAGAAAATAAGCGAGGCGGTACGTCGCTCTCGCGCCGGTATTTCTTACGAAGACAGACCCATCGGTTCTTTTATGTTTCTTGGACCGACCGGAGTGGGGAAGACGGAACTGGCTAAGGTTTTGGCAAAATTTATGTTCAATGACGAGAAAGCGCTTATAAGGGTGGATATGTCGGAATATATGGAACGCCATTCGGTGTCAAAATTCATCGGCGCTCCGGCTGGATACGTCGGATATGAAGAAGGAGGTCAATTGACCGAGCAGGTCCGTCATCGTCCGTATTCAATCATTCTTTTTGATGAAATAGAGAAGGCGCATCCTGAAGTTTTCAATGTGATGCTACAGATTCTTGATAACGGGCACTTGACCGATTCAAAGGGTAGAAAAGTCAATTTTAAGAACACCGTTCTTATTATGACATCCAATGTCGGGTCTCAATTTTTGCGCCACGCGGAAACACTCGGTTTCGCCACGAAAGAGGAAAAAGAGAGCGAAAAGAAAACTGAAACTGAAATCAGAGAAAGAATAAAGAAGGCGCTTGAAGCGAAATTCAAGCCTGAGTTTTTAAACCGGTTGGATGAAATAATCATTTTTAACACTTTAAGTCGCAAAGATATTGAGAAGATTGTGAAGATACAGATAGATATGGTGGCGAAGCGTCTGTTGGAGAAAGATATAATCCTAAAAGTGAGTGATACCGCCCTTTCTTTTTTGGCGAAAGAAGGATATAATCCTCACTATGGTGCGAGACCGTTGAAGCGTTTTATCCAGAATAAGATTTTAAATCCCGTCGCTACTTTGATTATCGCCAACAAGATAAAGCTGAAAGGCGTTATTTCTGTGGACGTGAAGAATGGGGATTTAAAAATTGAACTTTTGGACAAGAACAGAAAGGCGACAAAGAAAAAAACGGTGGCGAATTCGGAAAATTAAAAATTGGAAAATCTTGAAAAACAAATAGACCAATCACCCTGAAAATAATCTTTTAGGGTGAATCGGGTAGGTGGCGGAGTGTCGCCAAAGGCGAACCTCGCCTTTGGCGGGGTCAAACGAGATATGCATTATGTTTACTTATTGATTAGCAAGAAGGACAGCAGAACTTATATAGGGTATTCTGATGACATAAAAAGGAGATTGTTGGAACATAAAAATGGACTGGTAAAAGCAACAAAAAAACAGAAGGCCTTTGGTCTTGGCATATCTGCAATGTTTTGTTAGTATTAAAGACGCTAAGAATGAGGAAGTATTTTTAAAATCCGGAAAAGGAAGAGAAAGGTTAAAGCATTTGCTAAAAAACACACTTGGGTAGGTGGCGGAGTGGTCAAACGCACTAGACTGTAAATCTAGCGGCTTAATTGCCTACGGGGGTTCAAATCCCTCCCTGCCCACAAGTGAAGGAAATTTTAATATCTGTCGGAATGGATAATAAACATAAAACTGTTATTTTCGATTTTTTTGGAGTTGTTTGTTCCGAAGTGGCATCTGTTTGGTTTGCGAAATATTTTGAAAAAGAAAAAGCCCTTTCCATAAAGGAAAAATATGTACGTCCCGCGGATTCAGGAGAGATAACCGGAAAAAAATTATTTGAAGAATTGGCGACCCTATCCAACTCAAATTCGGATAGCGTACGAGAAGAATGGCTATCTCTTATTAAAATAGATCAAAAAATGATTTCCCTTATTAAGGATATTAAAGGTGATTTTAGAATAGTTCTCGGTTCTAACGCTCCGTCGAATTTTCTTCGCCAGATTTTAAAAGAAAATAATCTTGAGAAATTATTTGATACAATCATAATCTCAAGCGAGATAAGAGTGGCAAAACCAGATAGATTGTTTTTTAATAAAGCGATGGAGATACTGGAAGAAGTCCCCGACAATCTCTTGTTTTTTGATGATAATCAGAAAAATATTGAAGCTGCCCAAAAAATTGGCATTCAATCTCACTTATTCAGAACCGCTGAAGACGCAAAATTCCTCACAAATCTTGCGTAATTCAAACACCAAACAAACAATCAAAATAGCCTCTTGTCCGTTTATTTGGCTCCTAAGTTGCAAAAATAAGTCGTTTCGGTTATACTGGAAACGTTATGTCACAAGATAAACTTATAAAACTTAAATGTTCCGGATGCAACAGAATCAACTATTGGAGCAGAAAAAACAAAAAACTCGTTGAGCGAAAAATTGAGCTCAAGAAATATTGCAAATGGTGCCGGGCGCACAAGGTGCATAAGGAGATGAAGAAATAGGGCTTTTGGAAATATCTATCAAAAACATTTCACGCGAAAGCAAGGTGTTTTTTATTCCACCCGTTTGCTTAAAGTCGGGGGTCAGCCACACTTGCCTTCCGCCACTACGCATCGCCATACATTCAGCCATCATTAAAAAAACCGGAGCACAATGCTCCGGTCTTACCCCTTATTTGTTTATAATCTCAATATACCCTTCTTCGGGTGTTTGCACATAGACTTCCGTCCATGTGTACCACCCGAAGTCAGCGCCACCTCCAAATGCCGCGGCAGCGCTGATTACACTGCCGTCTTCAAAAGTTATTTTTAAGCAATCTTCATCGTAGACCGCTTCCTTAACTTTCTTCCCTTTAAGAGAAAGAATCTCTCTTTTGGGCATTTCATCACCTCCTTTCCTCTTTTGCAAAAGATGAGATACATAGGTAATACCCCTGATTTGGCAAAACTGCTAAAATCGGGGTATGATTACCAGCTTAAATCTCATCAACATGG
>QIJB01000006.1 GCA_003231675.1 Candidatus Campbelliibacteriota bacterium
TGGATGGACTGGGAAACATTCGGTCACCATGACCGAAAACCCAATCCTCCGCAGGATAGGCTGAATAATTTCCTGAAGAAATTTTTTAAGGAAATCAGCCGAAGCGGAACATTCCAAATGGCGACTCCGGAGGAGTTAATGACCAGATTCCCGAAAAAAGACATTTTTGTCCCAGACGGAAGCTGGTCAACCTCGGACGACGATTACCGCCGAGGGATTCCGTACCCGCTGTGGCTCCACCCGAAAAACGAGTTTCACCGGCTGATGAAACGGTTGTCCGAGGTCATTCTCTCGGTTTTTTCAAAAACCGAGAACAAGGGAACAAGGAACCTATTAGACAAAGCCCTGTATTCCTGCCAAATGTGGCAATGGAGTTACGGGAACCGGGAGATCGCAAAAACAGGACTCAATATATTTAAGGAGATATTCTCGCGGGAGGATATTTCCGAGGAATTTAAAAAAGAAGGATGGAGACTGATAAATAAAATAGAAAGCCTCCGATAAAACCAAAACAGCGCCTTGAGGGAGACGCTGTTTTTTAATTTTCCGTTTACTTATCTTCCTCTTTAATCGCCCGCTCAATGAGTTCTCTTATTTTAATCGATCCACTCTTGGTGGGAATCTCTCTCGCCTTGGGAATGAACGTTTTTCTGCCGCTTTTGTTGACAATTAAAAACTCGGCGTCCTGCTCCAAACCGTATTCCTCCGCCAGGCCGTCAAAAAACTTAATATCCTTGGCGCTATATTTCTCAAACTCTTTAAATTCTTCTTTCATAATTTTATTTTTTTATCTTCCTCTTCTAAAGTTTCCTCGACCTGTGTCTCTTCCCTCTGCCGCGCGACCCCCATAACCACCCCTTCTTTCGTTTTCGGGTGGCTTGTAATTGGGGTCCATTCGCTTAAGGGAAAGATTAACCCTGCCTTTTTCGTCAACGTTGATAACTTTCGCTTTCACTTTGTCGCCAAGATTGATAATATCAGTAACTTTGTTTACTCTGAACGGGGCAAGTTCGGAAATGTGCACCATTCCCTCTTGGTTCGGTCCTATTTGAATCATCGCCCCGAAGTCAAACATCCTTGAAATGGGGCCTTCAACCTCTTCTCCTTCCTTAAACTCATGCACGAGCCCTTCCACTATTTTTTGGGCGGTCTCCATAGCCTCTTTATCTTTACCGAGGATAAGCACGGAGCCGTCCTGCTCTATGTTTATATCCACGCCCGTCTTTTCAATAATACCGTTAATCATTTTTCCTCCCGGCCCGACAACTGTCCCGATTTTAGAAGGGTCAATCTTAATTCGCGCTATTCTGGGAGCCGTCGGGGAAAGTTCATCGCGCGGACCCGGGATAGCCTTTAACATCTCCTCCAATATCTCTTCTCTCGCTTTTTTCCCTTGTTCCAAGGCTTTTTCCAAAATCTCAATCGTAACCCCTCCAACCTTCACGTCCATTTGAATAGCGGTAATCCCCTCCTTTGTGCCGGAGACTTTGAAATCCATGTCGCCGTGATGGTCTTCCGGCCCTTGAATATCCGTCACTATTTTGTAGTTTTTGTCGTCTTTCAGCATTAAACCTATGGCTATGCCCGCCACTGGATTTTTAATTGGCACGCCCGTATCCATCAACGCCAATGTGGAGGCGCAAATTGATCCTTGCGAGGTGGATCCGTTTGACGCCATTGATTCGGAAACAATCCTTATTGTGTAGGGAAATTCGTCCTGACTCGGAATAACGGCTGAGAGCGCCTTTTCCGCCAATGCCCCGTGACCTATTTCTCTCCTGCCCGTTCCACCCATTCTTCCCGTCTCGCCGGTTGAAAAAGGGGGAAAATTGTAATGATGCATAAAACGCCTGTTGGTTTGCACCCGCATACCCTCTATCAACTGGGCGTCCTTTGACCCGCCGAGGGTAACCACGGAAAGAACATGTGTTCCCCCTCTGTAAAACACCCCCGAACCGTGAACGACCGGCAGTATTCCAACCTCGGCGGAAATAGACCGCACCTCATCCAATTTTCTACCGTCAGGTCTTCTTTCGTTATTTATGATTTCTTCATGTATTATTTCATTGATTTTCTCTTCAAAGAAATCTTCCGCCGATAACTTATTTCCTTCACCGATTTTTTCCTCAACTTCCGTCAACCATTCTTTCTTTAGGACGTTCAGGTTGCTCATCTCCCCCCCGAAAATAATTTTTCTCATTTGGGAGAGAAACTTTTCACCAAAGAGTTCTTCCATCCCCTCCGGATCTTGTTTGATTTCCACCAAGCGCTTTTCCTTACCAATCTCTTTGATTATTTTCTCTTGAAACTTTTGGATTTTTTCAATTTCAGCCACGGCCTCTTTCATCGCCGAAACGGCGATGTTCTCTTTCTCTTGCAATCCTTCGGCCTCTATCATATTTATTTTTCCACCCCTTCCGCAGGCAAGTATACTCAGTGAAACTCCTTCCCTCTCATCACGCGTGGGGTTGACCGAATAACTTTCATCGGCATGGCAAATTCTGACAGCCCCGATAGGTCCTCCCCACGGAATGTCCGAGATGCCGAGAGCGAGCGAAGCGGCGATAATCGCCGGAACATCCGGATCGTTTTTCTTGTCAATGGCAAGCGCCAACACCACAATCTGGACTTCATTCCTTATTTTTTGATTAAAAAGCGGTCTGATTGTCCTGTCTATGGCGCGACTGGTCAGAATCGCCTCCTCCGACGGCTTGCCTTCGCGCCGAAGGAATCGGCTACCTAAAATTTGCCCGGCCGCGTAAAACTTTTCTTCATAATCAACAGAGAGGGGGGGGAAATCGATACCTTCCCTTATATTTTGGGACATAACGGCAGTGGCAAAAACAGTCGTTTCTCCGTAGCGAACAAGAACAGAGCCGTCCGCCTGGTTCGCTAAATCTGATATTTCAACGGAAAGTTTTTTCCCACCAAAATCCATGGAATATTCTTTTTTCTTCATTTTTAAACCGCCCGAGAGTTTTGATTTCCGAATTTTAGAACACTAAACGCTCAATATTGTTTTATGTTCTACTTATCCGTAAACCAAGCGCGCGAACGTTCTAATAAATTTTCAAACCTCAACCTCTTAATAAATATTTCTTCGGATTTTCATCCAAATCCACGAATTCATCGGTAACTTCCTTAAGTTTTGACGAGGTGGAGCGACCAAAGGCTATCACCTCCACCCTCCTTCCTTGATTTTTTAAGTATTCAACGAGGGGAATGTAATCTCCGTCTCCACTGGCAATTACCACAACATCCACAATTTGAGAGGTCTTGATGGCGTCTACGGCTATACCGACATCCCAGTCCGCTTTTTTCATTCCTCCGTAATATTCCTGCAAATCTTTCACCCTCATCTCAATTCCAAGCTTTTCCAACGCCTCAAAAAAAGGTTTTTCTTCGCCTGTTTTTGTTCTGACGACATAAGCAAAGGCGCGAATCAGCTGTCTTTGTCCGACAGCATCGGTTAAGAGCTCTTTAAAGTCAACGCGTTTTTGGTAAATAGCGCGCGCCGAGTGATAAAGATTTTGCACGTCAATAAAGACAGCGACGCGCTGGTTTTTATATTTAGGTGAATTTCCTAGAGAAAGCATATTTTTATTATCGCCTCAAAGGATACTATTTTTTCTTTGCCTTTTTGATTTCTAAATTCTTCATCAAAGAATTGTATCTTTTTTCGTCCTTTTTCTGTAGGTAACTCATTAGTTTTCTCCTCTCCGCGACCATTTTTAAAAGACCCCTGCGAGAATGATTATCCTTATGGTTTTTTTTGAGATGTTTCGCCAGCGCGTCTATCTTGGCGCTCAAAACGGCAATCTGAACCTCGGGTGAACCGGTGTCCTTTTCGTGAATCTTATATTTTTCAATAATGGGTTGTTTTTTCTTGGCAGTTAACATTGGGGTTACTATAGCAAAAACCCCGATTTTTTGCAAATTTTAAAAAATCGGGGTTTAGCGCGCGAGAACAATCATCTCGCGCATTACCTGAAAACAACCACTTTTTCCGCAAGCAAAGCGCCTCTGTCGCCCGGTCTGCCGACCGCCTGAATTCTCTCTCCGCTGATTAAATCTTTCAATGTTGCCGTCTCTCCGCCGGAAAAGACAATTTTTGTTGCAGGAATAATAACTACAACACTAAATCCGCCTACCGAGTGTTTTAGTCTTATTATTTTCGCGCTAAAGGAAACGCTACTGACATTCGCAATGATTTTTTCATCCCCATTAGACAGGAAATTTGGCATTACCACTCGCAACGCGACTAAAACAAAAACGGTTGCCAGAAACGCTATGAGATATTTTATTTTTCCGTTTTTCATTTTTTTATAATAACACAACTTACAATATCTTTTACATTTGGATATACTGGACTTATGCCGGAACTGCCCGAGGTGGAAACAATCGTAAATGGATTGGGAGGTGTCTTACCCGGATTGAAAATCAGGGATGTTTGGACTGACCGCGAGAAATATGCACAATTTCCAAAAAGTTTCAATAAATTCAAAAAGGAGGTTGTCGGTAGAGAAATATTGGGAGTTGAAAGGAAGGGGAAAAATATTTTAATCCGCTTGTCGGGAAATATTACGCTTTTGGTTCATCAGAAAATGACCGGGCATCTGCTTTACGGAAAATGGACATCTAAAATGGGGGGTTGGAAAAGTGCCGTTCCTGGACCACTAAGGGATGACCGGGAAAATCGCTTCATTCATCTTATTTTCTTTCTCTCAAACGGCCACCAACTGGCGCTGTGCGATATGCGAAAATTCGCCAAAGTTTTGCTTTGGCCGACGGATAAAATAATGGGGCTTAAAGACATTAGAGATTTAGGGCCAGACCCTTTTGACAAAAACCTTACTCTTGAAAAATTCAAGGAACGTTTGCGTGGCTCGCGCGCAATTAAACAAGTCTTAATGGATCCGAAGACAATCGCCGGCATCGGCAATATTTACGCCGACGAGATACTGTGGATGGCGGGAGTTCATCCGGCAAAAAAAACGAATATACTGAATGTGGAGGAAATCAAAAAAATATACACTTCGATAAAACCCATTCTCAGAAAAGCCATACGAGCGGGAGGAAGTTCTTATATTGACTACCGAAACGCTTTTGGGGGAAAAGGCGAGTATCAGAAAATGCGTTATGTCTATCAAATGACTGGAACAAAATGCCAAAAAAAAGACGGCGGGGTTATCAAAAAAATTAAAATAGGACAAAGAAGCGCCCATTTCTGTCCCGTCCATCAAAAAATGTAAAAATTATGAAGTTTCAGAAGAACGAGCTTCATTATTTTTAAGAAATATTATCATCCATCCCCGCTATTCTCATATTGTTTTTAAATTGCTATCATACTCGTTATGGAAGAAGTGGAAAAAGATTTAATTTATACAATTCTGATACTTATCGGACTTGCTCTGGTTTGGTATTTTACTGGCGGGCCATCAAGACCGTTGGCGAACAGTGGCCCTTTTTTAAAAAAACCGGTGGAACAACACCAACAAGAAATTCTCTATCGGACAAAAGAAGAAGCTGGCAACTCCCCTACCTCCAAAAAAGGTCCTGGGAGGGATTCCGCCTTTAAATATCAAGCCACCCTCGCTGTCGGATCTGGGGCGAGAGAATCATCTCCCCAAAAGGAATACATTGAAATTAAAGCTTCGTCAGTCAATAAAAAATTTCTCCTTCTGACCGGGTGGTCATTGAAAAACAAGAACGGACAAGAGGTTAAGATAGGCAAAGGGTCTTATTTGCCTTTTCCCGCCAAAATAAACTCTCAGCAAATAATTTTTCTCAAGCCGGGAGAAAAAGCTTATGTCGTAACGGGAGAAAGCCCCATAGGAACGAGTTTTCGCGTAAACAAGTGCGCGGGATATTTTGAAGAATTTCAAAATTTTTATCCGCCACTCGCCAAAGAATGCCCTCCCGCGAGCGAAGCTAACACTCCGGGTTACCTTGATGGAAATTGTTTAAGTTTTATCAACAGTATCCCGAAATGTAAAACGGCTTCCGACAATGTTCCGTTGGAACTTTCAGGATCCTGTCGTAAATACGTCACCCAAAAGATAAATTACCAAACTTGCGTTCAGAACCATAAAAATGATTCTGATTTTTATGGAAAAGAATGGAGAATATATTTGGGAAAAAACAAAGAACTCTGGAACAATGGAAAGGAAACCGTAATTCTTTCCGATGAAAACGGAAAGATGATTGACTGGCAAACATATTAAAGATATAATTCACCTATGTTAAGCGTTTTCCCGGGGCTTTTAAATTATCCGCTTATTGGAATTTTTATTCTGCGCGTGGCGTTGGGGTTGGTTTTTTTAAAATTTGGGCTGGAAATATTTTTCCTAAAAAAAAGGTGGGGTGAAAAGGCGGTAAACATTTCCGAAATCATCTGCGGGGCGTTCTTGCTTATAGGATTTCTCACTCAGCCATCCGCCCTTTTTGCCCTATTGATAACGTTGACAGCCTTTCTCTTTAAAATATTTAAGAGAAATGAGATATTTTCTCGGCCATTGATTTTTTATTTTTTTCTGGCGGCCGTTTCCGTCTCCCTCATTTTATTAGGTCCGGGAGCATTTTCAATTGACTTACCTTTATAATAAAAGGATTTAAAAACGCGCGCCGAATGGAATAATCCAAGATGCGTTAAAATCCGCCCATAGCTCAGTTGGTAGAGCAGCGGCCTTTTAAGCCGAATGTCCCAGGTTCGAGTCCTGGTGGGCGGACAAGAAACGAAGCGAGTTGAACGACCACGGCAGGTAAACTGCTTTGCCTGCGTCAAAAATTACCACAGGGGCACTTCTTATTTTATAAACAAAACAATGAAAGAAAAAGATATAATTTACGATAATTCAAATGTATTGCTCCCAGCGTCAAAACTTCCTCAGCCGACTGTCAAAAAAAAAGACTTTCGTCAAACGGCGCAATGGAGAATTTTTCGCATTATGGCGGAATTTATTGAAGGATTCCAATTTTTAGTGGACTTCAAAAAAACGGTAACCTTTTTCGGTTCGGCGAGATTCCCGGAAGATAACCCAGATTACAAAAGAGCCCAGAAGCTCGCCTACCTCTTGGGAAAGGCGGGGTTCACGATAATTACGGGAGGGGGGCCGGGTATTATGGAAGCGGCAAACAGAGGGGCGTATGAGGCTAAAAATCATTCCGTCGGATTAAACATTCAATTACCCTATGAACAAAGAATAAATAAATATGTTAAGAAGGGAATCGGCTTTCATTATTTTTTCACAAGAAAAGTTATATTGTCTTACTCTGCCCAAGCTTATGTTTATTTTCCCGGGGGATTCGGGACTTTGGACGAATTTTTTGAGATAATAACACTTATTCAAACTAAAAAAATAACTCAGAGAATACCTGTAATTTGCGTGGGGAAGAAATATTGGACACCCATATTAAAATGGATTGACACGGATGTCTATGGAAAATTCAAAGCGATTGACAAGGGAGACGAAAAGATCTACACGATGGTTGATTCCCCTGAGGAAGCTTTCAAAATAATTAAAGCTTCCAAAAAAAGAACTCCTTGGATTTGATTTAAAGCCCAATCAAAATTTTTTCAACACCAATCTCAAAATCAGCCTTTCCGACTCTCGCCCTGTGGTAAAGTTTTACGAGAAACAAAGAATATGATTGCAAATCTTCTTCTGTAAAATTCCGCAGGGCGGACAAAGAGCAAAGCGAGTTAGAAATTCCGCGGGCGAATCCTGTTCTTTGTTTTTAATACCGAACTCCACCCCTGTTTTTGTGGCGCATAAATCCTTGCTAATTTATAAAAGTTGTGTTACGAATAGAAACAGATGGGGAATTGTTTTTTATTTAATTAAATAAAAAAGGAGAAGGAAGATGGAATTAGGTTTATTAGAAAATGTAAGATACGACGGATCTGAGGTAGCTCAAATCCGTCTAACAGACGGAGCAAAAATTTTCATAAAGAAAGAAAAAGGCGGTCGCCTTTTTCTTAAAATCTCCAAAGGAGAGAAGCACTCGGAGGAGGAGTATATATACTTGTGGATAAGCCATGATGGTTTATCCACAAGTATAGTAAAGAACGGAAGAATCGAGGAAGAATACTCCTCGAAAAGCACCCTGGAACTCCTTCCATAGAACAAAAGCGACCCCAAAAAGGGAGTCGCTTTTAAATATAAACCACCAATTATTTTATTAAAAATTTTTCCATGCCGATTCCAAAATCAGCTTCTCCTTTTCTTGCGTTATGGTAGAGTTTTACCAGTTCCAGCGAAGAGTCGCTCAGTTCTTTGCCTGTAAAATTCCGCAGGGCAGACAGTGTTTTTTTGACCACGAAAGGATGCAGACCGCTCTCTTTCTGAAGATTTTTTACATTTAATTTCAATAACCCTTCTACCAAAAGGAGGTTTTTTACTTGCCACCACAATTTCCAAAATATCTCCTCGGCGGAAACTCCCCGCAGAAGCGCCTGTTGAAAAAGAATCCATACTTTGGTTTTATTTTTTGACGCGAAGGCGTCGCAAATTTGGAAAATATTAAAATTATCCTCAAGCGCGCCCTTAATTTGCCTATTATCCTTTTCGCTCCGAAAAGGACTGAGTGAGAGCTTTTCAATTTCTTGAGAAGTTCGAGCGAGATCCGGACCGCATTGAAAAATTATACTGTTCCGTTCTTCTTGGGAAATATTAAAGTTGCGCTTCCTTGCGTCCTCGTCAACCCATTTTCTCAATTCAATACCTGACAAAGGATTGAAGCACTGTATTTTTCCGGCATCTTTCTTAAAAAGGGCGAGGGCTTCATCGTCTAAGTCTTCTTCAAGTAAGAGAAAAACATTCTCGGACAGAGAAAAGTTTTTCAGATTACGCGAAACAAAATCACTTGAATCTTTTCTCTTCATAAAGCGCCGGCAAACTATGATATGCCGCCTCTCAAAGAGTGTTCTTGATTTTATGGCTCCCTCAATTTCCGCCTGATTAAAGTTTTCTTCGTCCACATCCAAAACTTGCACCCCTTTCGCTTTTGAACGAAAAAAGGACAAAAGTTCATTTAACTTTTGTCCCACCCTGAAGCTATCCTTACCATAAAGAAGATAGAGCATTTTTTTTCTTTCCCTTATAAATATTTTTTTTGGATAATTTCTTTCACTTTCTCAACTATCTCATCAAGCGTGAAATTAACTTTAATAAGGAAATCGTCCGCGCCAAGTGATATCGCCCTGTCAACTTCATCTCTTTGCCCAAGATTACTAAGAACCACCGTTGGAATTTCTTTTGTTTTCTCGTCTTTCTTGAGTCTTGAGAGAACCTCAAAACCGTCCATTCCGGGCATCATCAAATCCAAAATAATAAGAGAAGGATTCTTTTCTTTTAAAACATTCAACGCCTCCTCGCCCCCCCCTGCAAGTAAAACCTCAAAACCGGCCTGATTAAGCTTTTGGGCAACGAGACCGCTGAAAAATTGGTCATCTTCAACTATAAGGACGCTCTTTTTTTCCATATCTTTATTACCTTAATGATACCATATCCTCCCAGTTTTTGCCTAGAGAGATATTCACCTCCATGGGGATATCTCCATTGTAGACTTTTTCCATAATTTCGGCAATTTTCGGGGCGAGTGTTTTAACATCTTCATTTTTTATCTCAAACAAAAGTTCGTCGTGAATCTGGAGCAAAAGACGCACTTTTTCCTTGAGTCCATTTTTCTCAAGGAAATCATCAACCCTCACCATCGCCATTTTAATAAAGTCGGCCGCCGTTCCCTGTATGGGCGCGTTGACCGCCATCCTCTCCGCTTCTTTCCGAATATATTCTATCGGAGAATTTATTTCTGGAAAATAACGCTTTCTGCTAAACATTGTCTCGGTATAGCCGTTTTTATGGGCAAATTCTTTTACGCGCTCCACATAATCCGCCATCCCCTGAAAATCATTAAAATACTCATCATAAAAAATTTTAGCCTCTTCCCGCGAACAGCCCATATTGGCGCGAAGAGCGTTGATGCCCATTCCGTAAATAATGCCGAAGTTTATCACCTTCGCCCTTCTTCTCATTTCGCTTGTCACTTTATCCGGAGAAATATTAAAAACTTCCGACGCAACAGCTGTGTGTATATCGCCACCTTTTTTGAAAACTTCCGCCATTTTTTTATCTCCGCTCAAAATTGCCGCGACACGCAGTTCAATTTGAGAATAATCAAAGGATACCAATTGAAAACCTTTATCGGAAATGAAAGCTTTGCGAATCTTTTTTCCCGGCTCCGTTCTTTTGGGAATGTTTTGAAGGTTCGGCTCCTTTGAAGAAATTCTCCCTGTGGACGTTCCGGCTTGGTCAAAGGTTGTGTGAAGCCTTCCTTTTTTGTCAGCCATATCGGGAAGAGCGTCAATGTATGTGGAAACTAATTTACTTAATTCCCGATAATGAATTATTTCCTCTATAATCGGGTGGGTCTCTTTGAGATTGATTAAGACTGAGATATTTGTTGAACGCGCCCCGCCGGGTGTTTTTTTCATTCCCTTGGCGTTCAAGTCTAACTTTTCAAAAAGAATCTTGGACATCTGTTTAGGGGAATTTATATTAAACTCCTCTCCGGCCAGTAACCAAATCTTTTTTTCAAGACGATTAAGTTCCTTGTGATATTCTTTTGAGAGTTTGGCAAGATAAGGAATATCCAAAAGAATTCCTCGCTCTTGCATTTCGGAAAGTATTTTTAATAAAGGGAGCTCTACTTCTTTAAACAGCTTTTCTGGAACAGCCCCCTTAAATCTTTCATAAAGTTCCTTTTCTTTTGATTTTTTTTCTTCTTGGCGGCCTTTTTCTTTTTCATCTTTTAATGGTTCACCGCCGTTAATTCTTTGGATCAAACTTCTGAACCCGAATTCATCAAATAACATCTTCGCTTTTTCAATATCAAACTGCTTCCTCCACTCGCAATCTTTCAGGGAAAATTTTATCGGAGCGTCGCGCCTGATTTCTGCTAAACCCTTGCTGAAAAGCGCTTCCTCCTCGTTTTCCTCCAGGAGTTTGATTGTTCTCGGTTTGACACCGGCTTTTTCCAAAACGCTTTTGTCTTTCTTGAGTATTCTGTAAATGTTTTCAATCGTTCCGAATTTTTGTATCAATTCTCCTCCCGTTTTATCTCCAATTCCAGGAACGCCGATGATGTTGTCGGACGGATCGCCTTTTAACCCCTTGAAGTCGGGCAAGAGTTTCGGCTCAAATCCGTAGCGTTCCCTCACTTTATCTTCGTTATATATAACCGCCTCTTTTATTCCCTTACTCAAAGTGTAAACGACGACATCGTCATCCTCCACCAACTGGAGTGTGTCCAGATCGCCGGAGGCGATAATAACTTGGGGCTCGCGATTTTTATTTTTACTCGCTGACTGGCGGTCGGCGGATAACGGATAAATTTTTTCAACAATTGTTCCCAGTATGTCATCCGCCTCAAAGCCCGGTTCCGCGTAAACGGGAACTTTAAAAACATCAAGAATGTCGCGCGAACGGTTTATCTGCTCCGCCAAGCTATCGTC
>QIJB01000059.1 GCA_003231675.1 Candidatus Campbelliibacteriota bacterium
CATGTTGATGAGATTTAAGCTGGTAATCATACCCCGATTTTAGCAGTTTTGCCAAATCAGGGGTATTACCTATGTATCTCATCTTTTGCAGAAAATAACGATAGAGATTAAAAAAGCGGAGCGACGGTTTGAAAACCGCCTCCCCGCATTTACAGCTTTTAAAATCTTACTTTGACACCGAACGCTACTGCCGTTCGGTTGTATTTATTGAAATCAAAATTTTTGTATTGAGAAATTTCAACAAATACGTTCTTATGCCCAATTTTGCCAAAAACTCCCGGGTCGCCAAAGTTGGTGACCGAAGCTCCGATATCGGCAAACCAATCATCTTTTTGAAGATGATTTTTTAGAATGAATGTTGCTCCATTTTTTCTGCCGAATTCCTTAACGAGATTAAATGATAACCAATTATAGTCTCCGTAATAGAAATCTGTACCGGCGGAAAGAACAGGGAAGTTTCGCTTGCGGTTAAAGGAATAAGCTACCATAATCCTTGCCACAAGCACCTTGCTTACTGTTTTGGATATGGTAATTTTAGGCATCCAGCTATATTTCCTTATCCTTATATCAGGATTAAAATTTGCCCCCAGAGAGGAAAAATACCCGCCCAAATTCAGTCGCTTCAAGGCGTTGTTAATCCCGAAATAAATTCTTTTATTGAAAGACAGAAAAAGATTCGTATTTCTTATTTGCCTCCCGTTGGAATCATTAATATACTGATGTTTCACTACTATGAAGTTTTTCTTCCCTTCGGCAAAAACAAAAGAAGGAAGCGCAGTGAGTGTTAAAAAGACCAACAAAGATATGACTATCTTTGTTGGGTTGATAACTGGACGCCAGCTCCTTTTAATATATCTTTTCCAAAAGAAAATTGGTAACGCGCACAGGCGTAAAATCATTTGGAAAAGATTATACAAAGGATAAAGCAGTATCACCTTGAAACATTTTTTAAAAGATATGATACCGCTTAATCTAACTCGTATAAATATTTCCAACAAAAAATATACGAGATAGATATAAATCAAGAGCGCCCAGCGCCCCTCAATCGCCAGAAAAAACAATGAGGCGATTTTGAGTGGATCAAGAACGATGGACATAGTCTGATAAAACATTTCCACTCTCAGTTTTCTGGCTATCCTTTTTTTAAAAAGGATAGCCAGAAAAAGAGGGAAATTGCGGTAAAGCCCGGGCCACCAACTGATGACCCTTTGTTTTATCAATTCACGCATAGATTTCGGGACTTCCGTTTCCACGCGCTCATCCACAAAAACAACTTTCCCCTCATAGATCAATTCTATGAGGGTCCGTTCCAAATCTTCGCTTGTGAAAATCTCTGTATGATGCTTGCTTAGTCTTTTTAACCGATTCGTTTGGAACAAACCGGCGGCACCTGAGATGCAATTTACGGATTCAACCGTATCCTGCGACCTTTTCCCAATCTGCATTGATTTCTCGTATTCGTGTTCTTGCAGACCCACGATTATTTTTTGAAACCAATTTCCCGTCGCGGATACTGAAACCGGAACTACATTGAAAGCCACCGCTGTTTTTTCTTCCGAAACTAAAATTGATGTCGGAAGTTTGAACTGCTTTCCAAAACGAATGTCGGCGTCCATTATCAGCGTTAAGGGAGTTTTAACGTATTTTAAACCCTCCTTCATCGCCTTTACCTTGCCGACATTTTTTGAGAGTTTGATAAGGAGAACGCCCCCGGATTGGCGAATAATTTCCGCCGTCCTATCCGAGGACCCATCGTCTACGACGATGATTCTATCGGAAGGTAAGATTTCCCTTAAAGAAGAAATTGTTTTACCAATTTCTTCTTCCTCATTGTAACAGCAGATAACTGCCGTTACTAATTCCGGATTACTTTCAAACTGCCTATCGACATATTTATAAATTACCTCGTAGAATAGTTTTAATCCATCCGCTATCAACGCAACGAACACTAGCAGGATTAAACTATTGAAATCAATCAAAAGAAATCACCTCCTTTTGTTTTTTATTTTATATTTTCAAAGACCCTAAAATAACGGTTTCTACACAAATTCTTATAACATTTTTTAAGATATGTCAATACTTGCTGCTGAATTAACTCTTCAATTGCACACCTGCACTTTCTTGAAAACTTGCCGTGGTGTTAAATAATTTAGACGCTTGCGAGGTCTGCCATTCAACCTCCTGACAGCTCTCTGAACGTCTTCGTCTGTAATTGTAGCAAAAGAAGAACCTTTGGCTCGAGCCCTATCGTTACGCGAACGACAGGGCTCGTGGCGAAATTGATTATTATGCCTGATAACCGAGTGACCAATGATTCCTTTGGCGGAAAAGAACAATGAGAGTGTTTATTTCGGAACGGCGCCGGATTGAATCTGTTTAATGTAGCCTTCCAATTTTGTTTTCAGTTGCGGATTAAGCTCAATGGTTTTTTTCAGCTCTTGGATGGCATTACTCTTCTCGCCCATTTCAAAATAAGTCGCCGCCAAACTCATTCTGTATTGAACTTCTTTGGGATTCTTTTCAATCAGTTTTTTCCAAATTTCCAGAACCCTGTCCATTCTGTTTATCTTAATATAAGCGTTAACAAACCTTTTATCCGCCAAGACATCGGAACCGTACGCCTCTTTGATGAGTTTTTCCGCCAAATCCGCCTTCCCATCGTAAATCAAGGTTAGGGCGTATATTTTCCGAGCGTCTCCGAAGGAAGTCTCCATTTCAAAGGCTTTCCTTGCCGTCTCAACCGCTTTCTTCAATTCGCCTTTGTTAATATAGGAAGTAACCAATTCAAAATAGAACATTTGTCTCTTGGGACTGATTTCAACCGCCTTTTTAAGAATCGCGATGGCATTGTCATACTGCCCAGCCCTATTGTAAAGAGAACCAAGAAAGACAAGATATCTGGAGTTCCCGGGAGAAGAGGCAATCTGCTTTTTCATCTCGGAAACAGAATAACTGAAAACTTTGTTTTTGAAAGATATGGGAATATTTTTCTGGGAAATGACTTTGCCGGTGAAACTGAGAAGGTGTTCCCTCGCCTCCGTGGAACCGAATGAATCGTAAGATATCGCCTTTTGGAATTCGCCAAAAGCTCCTTGCGCGTCTCCGGCATTGGTTTGTTCAAAAGACCCCAACAAAGCGTGGGATGCCAATAAGCCGGGAACATTCAAATTGTAAACTCCGAAAATGACGGCAATGAGAACAAGCGAAGCGAGAGCGTGTTTCTTGTATGATTCCTCCATTTTGATGACAGGAGGATTTTTCGCCTCTTTTTTTTCGTCATCTTCTTCTCCTCCTGGATGCGTAACCCTGAAATGAAGATAAGCGAGAATGGCGAAGAAGAACAGCAGACTTATTAAATTATCAAAAACAAAAAGATTATTGAAAAAATAAGCGGCGAGGAGACCGGTTAAAATGGCGGCTCCGTAAACGCTGAAAATCTTTTCTTCCCCCAAAACACTGATTGAATCTCTCTTTTTAAAAAGCAAATAATAAAAAGCGGAAAAGAAAAGTCCGAGATAACTCAAGATCCCGAAAATTCCACCCGAAATCATATGGTCAAAGAAAACATTATGAGCCCTGTCAAACCACGGTTCTTGCTTGTATAAAATCGGTTGGTAATATTTATCAAAAACAAGATTGAAGTTTTCCGGACCCCAACCGAGAATGGGTCTTTCTTTAAAACCGTTCCACGCCATTCCCCAGATGACAAAGCGGGACTGGGTGGTTGTTTCATTCATTGATATTGAAGCGAAGCGTTTTAAAACCGGGCTGTTTTTTACGAAAGAAGAATTTTTCGCGAGTAAAAATCCGCCCAAAGAAAGAACGATGACGACAATCACGGAAAAGGCGATAAGCTTAACCATTTTCTGTTTGGAAAGAAAAGCGACAATCGCAACGGTCAAAAGCAACCCGCCCAAAACTCCCAAGATGGCTCCGCGGGTGGCTGTATGATATAAAACGAATGACTGCAAAATAATCAAAGGAACATAAAGCCACGCATACCATTCTTTCTCGCGCGCGAGATAAAAAAGCGCTATAAAAATATTAAAGACCATATAGATGGCGAGATAAGAAGCGTTCCCGAGTGTGGCATCCAGACGAATACTGCCCTGATGTATCGCCAATTTTCCGGCAAGCTGAAGGACTCCGTAAACAGCGACGATGGCACTCGCGCCCAAAGAGATGTTGAAAAACCATTTCCATAACTTCTCCACCCGAAAAACCGAAACCAAAACAATGAAATAGGCGAGGATGTGGAAGTAAGTCAGCAACCCCTCCATCCTTTCATAATTGGACCAAAAACTATGGTAAGGATTTTTCCCGAAAATCGCCGACACAGTGAGAGAAACGATAAAAGCCACCAAGAAACCGAGAATCCAAGACATCTTGGGCCTGTATCTTTTATCGTAAATCGCCAAAATCGCCCAAAGTCCAAAAATAACTTCTATCAAGATTCTAAAATAAAAATTTTTTCCGGTTATGAACGGAAAAAATAGAGAACTTGAAACAATCAAGGGTATAAAAGGAATTGTGAACAAACCTCCCAGAATTAAATATTTCAACACTTTAAGGCTTTTCTGCATAGTTTTTTTATGATAGCATAATGGCGTAATGATTGGCAATAAATTAAGGAAAGCCGGACTTTTTATCGGAGACATCGCTCTTCTCTATTTCAGTTTGTTCGCGGCGCTCACGCTCCGCTACGGTTCGCTTCCCTCAAAGGCGTTATGGCGCGCGCACGCCCTACCCTTCCTTTTTGTTTACCTCCTCTGGACACTCATTTTTTACATCGCCGGACTGTATGATCCGGAAAAATTCCTTTCCGCCGGCGCTCTGAGAAATCAAATATTCAAAACCATGGTAACCGTCGGCGCTCTGACGGTAATCTTCTTTTATTTTATCCCCGTCTTCGGCATCAGCCCGAAAACAAACCTCTTCATCAACCTCGCCATCGCGTCCATATTCATCTGGGCGTGGAGAATATTGTTTTTTAAGGCGTCCGTAAGCGGACCGAAAATAAAAATTTATTTTTTCGGAAAAGAAATAAAAGAAATACAAAACTTCTCGGAATACCTTTATCTCCGTCCGCAACTGGGATTCAACCCGGTGAATTTCATCAAATTCGCCGATATAATCGTTATCCCCGAAGAAATAAAAGAGGATAAAGAAATAACGCGCGAGCTTTATCAAATGGCGCTTTCCGGAAAAACCATCATTCCTTTTGATAAATTCTACGAATCCGTCACGGGAAAAATTCCGGTTTCATTGATAAGCGAAAAGTGGTTTCTTGAAAATCTCAGCGAGATGTATAAACAAAACTTTGAAAAAACAAAGCGAATCTTTGACATCGCGACAGCGATTCTTTTCGCGATTCCGACTCTCATAATCACGCCCTTCGTCGCCGTCGCCATAAAACTGAACGGAAGAGGTCCCGTTTTCATCAAACAAAAGAGGGTCGGGAAAAATGGAAAAATATTCAGGATTATCAAGTTTCGCTCAATGATAGCCATTACTCCGGACGGGCTGGCGGAAGAAAACGGAGCCGAATGGGAAAAACCTGGGAAAGATGACGAGAGAATCACCTTCGTCGGAAATATTTTCAGAAAAACAAGGATTGACGAACTCCCTCAAATTTGGAACATACTGAAAGGAGATCTTTCTTTTATCGGTCCCCGGCCGGAGAGACCGGAATTTATGAAGGAATTGGAAGAAAAAATTCCCCACTACTCAATGAGGCATTTGGTAAAACCGGGCTTGTCCGGATGGGCTCAAATAAATTTCAGCGAAGCGTCCGCCAAAGACGCTCCGGAAAAACTGCAATATGATTTATATTATGTTAAAAACCGTTCGGTTATGCTTGATTTTATAATCCTCCTCAAAACGATAATGGTCGTGCTCAGCCGAACAGGAAGATAATCCAAAATCCACCGAAACCCGGTTTCGGTGGATTTTGGATTATTGCGCTGTTATAATAAAGCAATGATAAGAAAAAATAAATTTGTCCCAAATCACTATTACCATATTTACAACAGAACTATTTTCAGTATGCCAGAATTTAAAAAACCCGGAAACGCAGAAAAACTGGCTCAAGCCTTCTTGCTGGCAAATTCAACACAATCATCCGGGGCATTTCAACTTTTAAGAAACAACAAGAATGCCACCATTGAAGACGCGCTTAAAATTGCCGAAGGAGGGGAAAAATTGGTGGACATCCTATCTTATGCCATAATGCCAAACCACTACCACCTTCTGCTGAAAGAGGGGCGAGAAAACGGAATCACCAACTTTATTCATAAATGCAATGTTTCAATCGCAAAATACATAAACATTAAAAACGACAGGAGAGGTCCCTTGTTTGAGAGTGTATTCAAATCAAAATATATCTCCACAAATGATTACTTACTCCACCTTTCGCTTTACATACATCTTAATCCGTTGGATTTCATCACCGGAAAAGAGTGGAGGAAACATAAAATTCAAAACTGGAAAGAAATAAAAAAATCATTATTAAAATACCCTTGGTCAAGTTTGAATTTCTATCTTGGCAATCAAAATGACAGGATTTTATCCGGTACGGAAATAATACGCGGACAATTTGAAACACCAGAAGAATACGAATCTTTTCTGCGCGAATGGTCTGAAGATTTTGAAGATGAGAAAAATCTCCTTATAGACTAACACCCTAATCCACCGAAACCGGGTTTCGGTGGATTATTAAATTAGATTTTCTATGTTCAGTTCATATAAATAATTATAATTTCCGCCTTCGTCAATTTCATTCTCAATATCGGAAATGCTCCTGCCGTTCAACTCGTTAATATTGAGCGCCTTCAATCCGTTGACAGTCATCATCTTGACCGCTTCCTTAGCGCTCACTTCGTGGGGGTCGCTTGTAATCCCCTTCTGCAAAAGAGCGGCGAACTTTCCCGCCTCCCAAATATCAAGACGGTTTGAGCTAGCGGCTCCGTCCGTGCCCAAGGCGACATTCACCCCCCGCCTCATCATTTCGGCGACCGGAGCGATTCCGGAACCGAGCTTTAAATTACTCAAAGGGCAATGCGCCACGCTCGTCTCTCGCTCCGCCAAAATATCCATATCTTCGTCCGTAAGCCAAACACAATGAGCGAGAACGGTTTTCCCGTCCAGTAAACCGAGAGAATCCATATAGCCGACGGGAGTAAGATTATTTTTTTCCAGACACTCGTCAAACTCATATTTCGTTTCCGCCAAATGGATATGATAAAGAGCTCCGTATTTTCTCGCCAAATCTTTCGCCTTGACCAGATTCTCGGCGGAAACGGTGTAAATTGAATGAGGCGCGACCGCCGGCAAAACATATTCGCTTCCCCTGTATTTTATCAAGAGTTTTTCGGCGGTTTCCAACGCATCCTCCGGAGTCTCGGACCCCGGGACGGGAAAATCCAAAATCGGTTCACCTATTACCGCCAACATCTTTTCTTCCTCCGCCGCTCTCGCCGCGTCATCGGCGAAAAAATACATATCGTTAAAAACCTTAATGCCGTTTCTCTTCATTTCGCGAATGGCGGTCTTCGTGTTTTCGTAAACAAAATCGGCGCCGACTTTTTCTTTCTCGGCGGGCCAAATGTATTTTTCCAGCCAATCCTTGAGCGGTAAATCCTCCGCCATTCCTCTGAAAGCAATCATGGCCGCATGGGTGTGAGAATTGACCAAAGGCAAGCCGAAAGCGGGACGAGAGGTAAAGCTCATTTTTCAATATGAATCACCTGAACCGGGCACGCCTCCTCGGCATCTTTATTGCATCCGATTTCCGATTCTTTAACTTCAAGTTCGTAATCCCCCGCCTCATTCTTTTTTCCTCCAATCGGACGCGCCTTCATTTCGCCCTCAACCATTTCCCAAAACTTCGGGCAAAGCGCCACACAAGTTCCGCAACCGATACACCCCGCGTGCTTTTGAGTTATTTTTTTCCCGCCGGAGGCGGGTCCGCCTCCGGCGGACACATTATTATTTATTGTTTCCATACAGTTAATTTTATCACAAGCCGGACTGAATCAACAAGCCCGGCAAAAAATAAGAGTGGCAAAAGTGTCGGCGCGCCCTGTCAGAAGAGCCCCACAGAACGGCTTAACAGCACCGCCGCATCCACCGAAACCGGGTTTCGGTGGATGCGGAGCGGGACTATTCGCTCTCGCCGGTCTCCGTCTTTGCTCCGGATTCTTTCGTCTGATTCAAATCGCGGATCCTCTGCCTCTCGCCCGCTCTTTTATTGATTATCTCTCTTATTTTTTCCGCTTTGTCACCATGTTCTTTTGTTCCACGCTCCAAAATATCTCCCCCCATACCTCCGTTATCAATCCGCTCTTTCATTTTTTCTTTCAAAATTTCCCTTCTCTTTTCCATCCGCTCTTTAATGTTCTCGCCACGCCTCTCCATTTCCTTCTTCAATTCTTCTCTTTGCCCTCTGTCCATATGTTCAAATCCTTCTTTAATCTCGCCCCTCCTTTCCAATACCTGCTCAACCACGCGGGAAATTTTTACCGCCGACATCGCTTGACCGAACGCCACCCTGTATTTTCCGGAATCAAACGCCTCTTTCGCCGCCGTTAAACGCTTGTTCGCGGTCGCCAACAAAACTTTCACTGAACGAAGCATTTGCGGGCTGGTGGTTCCCATCTTGCTAAGATTCTCTTGAGCGTCAACAACCACCTCTTTCACCTTTTCAATCAACTCGCCGGCGCGCTCCTTGAAATCAATTTTCCCCTCGGACATCACCCGAAGTATCTCGTCGGTGCTGGTAGCGCCCTTAATCATCATTCTTTGCTTAGCGCGCAATATCGCCTTGATAACACCCCTTCGCGTCTTTCCAACAGTCGTAGTCGCTTCAGAACCTCCATTCTCTCCGGTCGCCTCGGAAGAAAACACATCATCCTCAAGAAGGCTGAGTTTTTCCGCCATAATTCCTTTTATTTTTTCTCTCAAAACAGGGTCCTTGATTTTGTCCACCCTCTCCGAACGAACTTCAATCTGCTTTTTCATACGCTCCATTCTTTCATTCATCAATTTCTCAACCTCCGCTCCGGAAATCAATCCCCTTTCTTTTTGCCTCATCAATGTCCCCCTATTTTGTTGGGCGACTTTGTAAACAGCCTTCAATCTTTTTTCCGTCCCATCTTTTATTTTTTTCGGAAGATTCTTCAAAAGCATATTTTCCATAACCTTTTGACTGTTCAAAGAAAGGTTCTCCATTTTTCTGAACAAAGGAGTAACTTTTTTGTTTTCAGCGCTAAATTTTTCAAGATTATCGCGAACCTCTCCCATCCTCTTCGCCACCGCGTTCTCAAGCCCCTCTATAACATCTATTTTCTGCGGGGCTTTGCTGGACACCTCTTTTAATTCAGCCAATCTTTCATTCGCGACATCGGCAATGACTTCCGCTCTTTTCACCGGGTTAAAGAAAAAGAAATTGACGCGCGCCCAATCGCCGACTCTGTCCAAGAAATAGAACGGGCTCAACGGAGTAAGTCCGGCGGTCGGCAAAGTGTTCTCAGCGACGACAATCGGAGCGCTCGTGGCGTTCGTCGTCGTCGCGACGTTATGCGCCAAAGCGCTCCCCGCTCCCAAAAGGGCGAACCCCAAAACAAAAACCAAAACAATTTTTTTATACATCATATTTTTGCGTTTAAAACTTTCTAACTTATAAATAATAATATTGATTGACCTGCTTGAATTATACCACATCCGGGCTTTTTACCACAAAGTTATGCACATTCCAAAAAACTCGCGGCGAAGACTCACACAACCCCAAAACCCCGTTAGAGGCGCTAATACTTTTTTCAAGTCCATTTGAAAAAAGTATTGACTTTTTTCAAATGGGCCGTTACAATAACATTGTGGATATTATAAACAGGACATCTTACATAAAACTATGGGAAGAACAATCATCCGAAAAAGAGATGGTGTTTTTGGCGGGTCCCAGGCAGGCGGGAAAAACAACGCTCACAAAATTAATTTCCAAAAATTTCAAAAACAGCCTGTATTTCAACTGGGATATAATCTCCAACAAAAAAACAATCATAGAAGACCCTACCTTTTTTGAAAATATAAACAGGCAAGATGACTCAACGCCTTTAATAATTTTTGACGAAATACATAAATACAAAAATTGGAAAAACTACCTTAAGGGAGTTTACGACGAATTTTCTTCCGATTATAAATTTCTAATATCCGGAAGCGGACGACTGAATATATA
>QIJB01000014.1 GCA_003231675.1 Candidatus Campbelliibacteriota bacterium
TTTTTAAATTCCAATGTAACTATACTAAAAATCCGCAGTTTTGTCAATCCTCTGAAATTTGTTAGATCCGCGCGGCGAGGTGTTTGTATTAAAGCCGGCGCGGGGGTAGAATGGAAGCATTATGATTGGCGAAAATATCACCACTCCCCTCGCGGATAGGATGAGGCCGGAGACGATTGAGGATTTTCTCGGTCAGGACGAAGTTGTCGGCGAGGGCAAGATTTTGCGGAAGGCTATTGAAACGGACAATTTGCCGTCAATGATTTTTTGGGGTCCTCCGGGGAGCGGGAAAACCACGCTGGCTTTCATTATCGCGAAACAGACGAAATCCAAATTTGTCCGCTTTTCGGCGGTAACGAGCGGTGTCGCGGAACTGCGAAAAGTCATTGAAATAGCGGAAATGGACAAACGGCTGGGCAAAAGAACGATTCTTTTCATTGACGAAATCCATCGCTGGAACAAAGCCCAGCAAGACGCCCTCTTGCCGCATGTTGAGCGAGGCACGGTCATTTTAATCGGCGCCACGACGGAAAACCCGAGTTTTGAGGTGCGTGGGGCTCTGCTTTCAAGGAGCCGGGTTTTTGTTTTGAAGCGGCTCGGCAAAGAGGAACTTGTCAAAATTATCAAGAAGGCGGTTTCCGACAAGAATAAGGGATTGGGCGCGCTGAAAATTAAAATAAGCCCCAAGGTGATTGAGGCGCTGGCGGAAATGAGCAACGGCGACGCGCGGACGGCGTTGAATGTTTTGGAATACGCCGGCTTGAGCGGCGCGGGCGGCAAAAAGATAACGCTTGAGCTTATCAAGGAGGCGTTCCAAAAATCGCATCTGCTTTACGATAAAGGGGGCGACGAACACTACAACATCATTTCCGCCCTGCACAAGTCAATGCGCGGTTCGGACGCGAACGCTTCTTTGTATTGGCTCACCAGAATGCTCGCCGGCGGAGAGGAGCCGCTTTACATCGCGCGCCGCCTGATTCGCTTCGCTTCGGAGGATGTGGGGCTGGCGAATTCGCGGGCGTTGGAGCAGGCGGTGGCGGCATATCACGCCTGCCACTTAATCGGGATGCCGGAATGCGGAGTGAATTTGGCGCAGGCGGTCGTTTATATGGCGAAATGCGAGAAATCAAACGACCTTTACGCCGGTTACGAAAAAGCGATGGAGGATGTCCGGAAATTCGGCAACCTCCCCGTGCCTCCGCACATTCGCAACGCGCCCACGAAACTGATGAAAGATCTCGGCTACGGCAAAGGCTATAAGTACTCCCCCGACCACGGCTACAAAGAAGACCAAGAATATCTTCCCGAAAAACTCAAGGGCAAAAAATATTTAAAAGGCGTCAAAAAGAAAAAGGTTTGACGCTTCCAGTTGGGGTTGTCTCGCGACCGGTTTAAGAAAGGTTTTCTTTTATTTTTAATCTAATCTTTTCCAACACTTCTTCCGGTGTCTTGAAATCGTAATCTGTGCGGTAATTATGCCCCCATCGTTCGTCTTTAAAGACAATGCCCGCAAACTCCTTTTCCGAGGAGTAGCGAGGAATAAAATGTCCGTGCAAATGCCTCGTTTCGTTGCCCAAAAACGCGTAATTGAACCAGTCCGGATTGAAAGATTTTTGGGAAGCTTCTCTTAACTCTTTCAGGACAGTGAACAGCTCTTTTTGCTCCTCGGGCGTGGCGTCCGCCAAATCTAAGGCGTCTTCCCTTTCGCACCACAAGACGCAGCGTCCGAGATACCCTTGATTTTCGTGGATATAAACGCCCCAATGATTGTAAGCTTTAATTTTGTATTTTGAAAAATCACTCATGCTTCTTTATTGGCATTGAGAATTTAGGATTCACATTCCATTTTCCTCCCTTATGCTTCGCTACGCAGTGTCCGCCCATCGGAACGCCGTCCAAATCAAAAAAGGTAAGGTCAACGCGAAGACCGGGGTTTTCCTCTTGCGAAGGCCGTCCTCTTCTGTACAGATATTCCACGTCCCTCTCTTCTTCGTGAATGACAATCTCCCATGAATACAGGCCATCTTCGTCCTCTTTTTTTCGCAATTCTTCATATTTCCTCCCTTCCGCCAGCTCATCAAAAACTTCCCGCACTTCCTCTAGGGTGGGAATATGCTCGGACCCCTTTTCAATAATGTTAGGTATTTTTTCGCTCATATTTTAATTATATCACAATTTATATCCCGCCACCACCGACGCCCCCTCCCCTTCCCGTTATGAAAATTTTGCCACAATCGGGAGCCGCCTTCCCGAGCCGAACGCGGTGGGCGTTATTTTAACGCCCGGAGCCATTTGGCGACGCTTATACTCGTTTCTGTTCACTTTTGACACAACCCATTTAACGGTATCTTCATCAAAACCGAGACTGACAATATCATCAAGACTCCTTCTCTCCTCTATGTATGCCTTGAGGATTCCGTCAAGAATGTCATAAGGGGGGAGATAATCTTCATCCACCTGATCCGGCCGAAGTTCCGCCGATGGCGGCTTTGTGATGGTATTCAAAGGAATAATCTCGCGCTCCCCGTTCACATACTTCGCCAACTCATAGACAAGCGTTTTATAAACGTCTGAGATAACCGCGAACCCTCCCGCCGTATCGCCGTAAAGGGTGCAGAAACCCACGGAAATTTCCGACTTGTTCCCGGTGGTGAGAACGACATAATTATAGGTGTTTGAAAGATACATGATGTAGTTTCCCCTGATGCGCGCCTGGATGTTTTCCTCCGCCACTCCCCCCAACGGAACACCCGCATCTTTGAAGGTTTTTTCGTATTGAGAAAAAACATCGGCGATGGGTATGACATGAAATTCAATCCCGAGATTTTTCGCTAAAGATTCGGCATCCTTAACGCTACCCTCGGACGAATATTTGGATGGCATACTCACGCCCACCACTCTGTCCGCCCCAAGCGCCTCGACGGCTATCGCCGCCACCAAAGCGGAGTCAATCCCTCCGGAAAGAGCAACTAGGGCCTTGGAAAAACCGCTTTTATCCACATAGTCTCTTGTTCCAAGCGAGAGGGCGCGATAAAGGTCTGAAATGCTATCCTTGTCCGAAGGATAAGGAATTTTTCCACCCTTCTCAACATCAAATTCAGTCGCATTCTCAGCGAACGCGCCGGAAAAGCCGACACACTCCCCTTTTTTGTTGACCGCGAAACTTCTTCCGTCAAACACCAAATCGTCGTTTCCTCCGACTTGATTGGCGTAAACGACGGCGCAGCCAAGTTCTTTCGCAACGCCCGAAACGAGGCGAAAACGCATGTCGCCTTTCCCCAGACTGTATGGAGAGCTGTTGATGACAATAACAACATCAAGGTTTTTGCCGTTTAATTCCCTCACCGGATTGCGCCGGTAAAGTTTTCCGTCACGAGAACCGTCAGCGCCTCTCCAAATATCCTCGCAAATGAGAATTGCCATTTTTTTCCCTTTATAATCAAAGACGGACGGCTTTTCGACGCCGGCTTCAAAATATCGCGCCTCGTCAAACACGTCATAGGTTGGCAGAAGAATCTTCCTCTGCGAACGAATTATTTTTCCGTTTTGAATAAGCGCCGCGCTGTTAAAAAGAGGCTTTCCGTCACCTTCGTTTTTCTCAACAATCCCGATAACGAGCGCCGTCTCGCCGATTTCCGCGCAGAGCCGCCCGAGACAAAATTCATGTCTCTTGAGATATTCTTCTTGGAGAAGCATATCCTTCGGCGGATAACCGAACAACGCGAGTTCCGTCGCCACCACTAAGTCAGCCCCGCGGAAACACGCCTCCCGGTATTTTTCGGCAATTTTTTTCGTGTTTCCGACGATGTCGCCCACCGTAAAATTCAATTGTAAAGTTGTAATTTTCATAAAACGCCATTTAATCTGCTGTTCCGTCAATCCTGTTTCTTCCGAAATTTTTATTTGAATAATTTTACCATATCTTCTTTATACGCGTTCTTTGAAACGAGATGCCGAAAGTCTCCATCCCGGAATTTATAATAATGAATGTGCAGATGTTCATTGACATCGGTTTTTTCACTTCCCTCCCTTTATTGATTGGGTATCTTGCATGCGTTTGCATGCGGAGCTTTTTTACACCGATGGATTCATATTTTTTGTTGATGAAATTATCCGCGCGCCAAAATTCATTTTTTTCTTCCTCGCTCAATTTACATAAATATCTAACATGCCGTTTAGGACATAGCATTGTGTGATACTTGAAATACGAAGAAATGGGCTGGATCCAAAACCAATATTTCCACTCTTTTATAATTATTTGATATTTTTCGTATTCGCAAAACAAACACATTCCGGCGGGAATTGTTTTAACAAACTCTTCATATTTTTCTCTTGCCATCGCTTTCAGCCTTCCGTTTTTTGAAAAAAAACCTGAACTTTTTCCGATTTCCATCTTTATATTATCCTTTCCTTTATTAAACATAAAAATTTCCCTTCCAGGGATATCCCCAGATTTATTTACTGCATCAATCCTTTTTTCTCTTGCAACGCCCGATAAAAATCATGATGGTCAAAAAAAGCGAATAACAGTTTGGTTTGATGTTTTTTAACGGTGATTTTTTCTCCGGGTTTCAAAATCCCCAAGTCATTGCCGTCAGCGATGACGGAAACATTTCCGGACGATTTGCTTCGCAAGACCTCTAGTTCTATCACTGAATCCGGAGTGACCACTATCGGTCTCGTATTCAATCCCATGGATGAAATCGGGGTCATCAACAGACAACGAACCCCGGGCTGGACAATGGGACCTCCGTTGGAAGCGTTATATCCAGTTGAACCCGTGGGAGTGCTGATTATGAACCCGTCAGCGACAAGCTCTTTGTAAAGGATATTTTTATTTAGCGTAACCTTAAGCAGGGTAACTGATTTTGAATGCCTCAAATACACGTCGTTGGCTATGGGTCCGTATTTTTTCCCCCTGTAATCAAGCTCAAGTCCGACCCTTTTCTCCATTTTGAATTTTTTGGCGACAATCCTTTCCAGTATGCTCTCCCAATCAGAGACATTGCCAACGGTAAGGAAACCGATATCGCCGGCGTTTATGACAAGAGAGGGTATGCCTCTGGGCGAAAACATCGCCACATGGTGGGCGGTAAAACCGTCACCGCCCAGACCGATGGCGAGGTCGGCTTTTTGGTTTTCGGAAACAACTTTATGTCCCCTTTCGTTGAGCCACTTGATTATTTTATTTTTCGCCTCTCCCGCCTTCTTTTTGTCGGGATGAGCCGTGATGATAAATTTCATTTTTTTAAAATACCCTTTTAGAGTTGACTATCTAACATTATCAACTAAAAACAAATAAAACTCCAGCGCGCAAAAAAAGGCGGGAGAAATTTTTCTCTTCCGCCCCCGAATTTTAATAAACACACGTCTCGTCAAGTGTCACGGTATGCTCGAAAATTTTTTTGAACTTTTTAATGTCCTCGGGTTTCCCGATTGCCTTCGCAAGATTGTCGCTGAGCTTGACCGTCCCGTGGCCGTTCGCCTCAATCACCTTAACAACGAGGGAGAGCGACTTAAATCCGAGGTCGTTGGTGAGATTTGTCCCCCAGCCGAAGACGAACTTGATTCGCCCTTTGAAATGCTCGGCTATGGCGATTATTTTATCAACATCCAAACCGTCGCTGAACACCAAAAGTTTTTCCTTCGGGTCAATGCCGTGTTCTTTGTAAAATTTAATCGCCTTTTCACCGAACTCAATAGGGTCGCCCGAATCATGACGCAATCCCTTCCACTTCTCCGCCTGCTCCTTCGTCATATCCTTGAAGAAAAAGTCGGAGCCGTATGTGTCGGTAAGCGCGATGGACAGGTCAAATCCGTATTGGTCCCACCAGTGCCGCAAAACCTTGTTGTGAGAACCCTTAATGTCTTCATGAAAAATTCCCGAATACATCATATCCATTTCATGAGCGAACGTCCCAATCGGGGGAAGATTGTACTTCATAGCCAGAAGCGTGTTTGAAGTTCCCAAAAGTTGGTCGGGTATTTCCTCCACCAATCCGCCGAGCACGCGTTCCTGCCAATCTCCGCTGAAGCGGCGTCTTGTTCCGAATTCGATGATAATCGCCTCGGGATGCCGTTTGAGAATCTCTATTTTCTCACTGAGTCGTCGGGCGCCCTCTTCAAAAACCGATTCTTTCTCTCTCCTTGTCATTCCGGACAACAGAGAACGATTGTATAATTCACTCAGTATGCTTAAGCAAATCGTTTCCCAAAGCGTCGTCTCCGGCCAATTTCCCTTGAATCGGATTATGAAATCGCCACCGTCTTTTTCAATGCTGTACTCCGGCAAAGCCAAATTTTTCAAGAAGTCTATGAAATCGCGCCCGAATATTTTGCAAGATTTGAGGTAATCCGCTTCTTCGTCCGTGATTCCCTTTATTTTTCTCACGTGGTCCATTTCGGCTCTCAATTCTTTTTCGTCAACGCGCTCCGTTATGCGAACGCTTTTGGTCCTGTTTTTGAACGCGAAAACGCTTTGAACGTCTTTAAAACGCAAAAAAGCCAGCTGAGCCATACTTAATTTGTAGTAGTCAATGTCCAGCAAGGAATTGATAATCCATTTTTTTTCTGTTTTTTTCATTTTAATACTCTTTATTTATCACGCCAGACTTTGTAACAGGGATGAAATGCGCGCCATCCGTCTTTTTTGTGAAGTTCTCCGACAATATAATCTTTGTCAATCTCTCGCGGTTTGGCATTGAGAGGTTTCCCGTCCTCCTCAAAGAATTCAACACCGATATCCTTTTCAAAAAAAGGAATATTAAATATTTTGGCATATGTCGGAATTTTGTATTCCAACATGCCGACTTCTCTGTTTTTTACGGCAAGATATTTTTCAAAAAATATCTTGGGAAAAACCTGCAAAATAAACAGGCAACATAGCGGCCGCTCTTTCCAGTTGTAATTCTTTTCCGTATAATCAAGAAAATTAAGGTAATTTTGCCTGCCCCTCCTCCCTCTTTGGTCCAGTCCCAATTCTCCTCTATTTTTTTGTCCAGCGGTCTCAACCCGGATAAAAATATTTGCCCCCTTTGAATACCTTTGAACAGGTTAAGAAAGGAATCAAAAACCAACATGTCCCATTGAACAATCACCACGCTGTCCCAAACCAAATTTTTCCCTCGCTTTTCATACCAATCAAGAATCAGCAAGTCTCCGTTAATCCATTTCCATTCCGCAGACTTTTCTCCGGAATAAGCGTAAAAGTCATTAAGGTATTTTCCAAGCCTGTCTTCATACTCTTTGGCTTGTTTTTGTTCTCCGCCGTAAAGCCCGAAGATTTTCAAGCCCGGATTTGTCTTTTTGAGAAGTCGCAAGCGGTTTTCGCAAACCTCAGGCTCTTTATAGAACCAAAATAATATGGCGAGATTCATAAATCCATTGTATCAAAAAACGCGTGATGCTCAAACATCACGCGTTCAAACGGCGACATTCCGCCTAATGTTTAATGGGCCAAAAAACGGCATCATCTGGAGCGAACTCCAGAAGTTCATTCTCCTCTTCGCGAGGAGTTCTTCCTCCTCGTTGGAGCGCCGCCAAAAAATCATTGTAATAGACTTCCTCCTGAGGACCGATAATCTTCTCAATGTCTTCCACTGCAGGAATTTCTTTCTTTTTTCTTCCTCTCTTTTTTGCGCTCATATTATTCCTCCCCTCTTTTTTATTTTAATGTCCAAACAACCCCGGAAAAACCTCCAAGGCGAAGAACGTGGCGCCGGCGGGCGCTTATTTGCGTTTTTTGGCGGCTTTCTTTTCCAGCATTTCTTTCTTTATCGCAAGCCTCTTTTTTGTTTTTTTGGAGCGAGTCGTTTTCATATTGCCCACTCCAGTTTTTCTTTTTGCCATAATGAAACCATTATACACCATTAACCTCAAATAAAAAAGAGCCCTCGGACTCTTTTTTATGTTTTTATGAATTGATTTTCTCTTCCGGCTTAAAGCCTCCGTTCTCTTATCCGATGAAAGTCAACGCCTTCCCTGTCTTCCCCGCCCTACCGGTCCGTCCGATTCGGTGAATGTAGTCGTCATGAGTGGAAGGCAGTTCGTAATTGATTACATGGCTGACATTCGGAATATCAAGTCCGCGCGCCGCCACGTCCGTGGCGACGAGAATGTTAACCATATTGTCTTTGAATGATTTCAATGCGACCTGGCGCTGAACATGGTTTTTGTTCCCATGGATTGATTTCACCTTGAAACCGCGCTTGGCGAGATTTTCAGACAAATGTTCAACGCCGATTTTCGTCCTCCC